>CAJMSL010000057.1 GCA_905216045.1 uncultured bacterium | reverse complement strand
GGCGGCTCGATCTCCTCGCGCCTTCTTTCGACGTAATTGTTCGCCGAGAGCACGTAACCCTCGCGCTCTATATCATCGAGCGTCGCGATGGCGCACTTCTCTACGACGGGTTCGTAGGATTGATAGAGGGAGAGCATCTCCTGAGCGTTCTCCTCCGTGATCATGTTCTGCGCGCGCTGGGCGGTGAAGATCTCGGTACCGTCGATGATGCAGCCGCGGCCCCGATGCGCCGGAGGCTTGTCAATCCGGAGGAACAGCACGCAGGCGGAGACGCCGGTGCTGTAGAAGACGCCGCTCGCGAGCGAGATCACTGCCTCGACCTTGTCTGACTTGAGCAACTCCTTGCGGATGGCACCCTCCTTGCCGCCGTGGAACAGTGCGCCCTGGGGCAGCACTACGGCGCAGCGACCGCTCTTCTCGTCCATGGAGCAGACCATATGCTGCACCCATGCGAAGTCCGCCGACTTGTCGGTGGGGACACCCCAGATGTTGCGGCCCCATGGGTCCGAGGAGAACTCTGCGGATCCCCAGTTCTTAAGGGAGAAGGGTGGATTGGCGAGGACGCAGTCGAACGACCTGAGGGTGTTCCCGGCAAGGAAGGCGGGCTCGCGCAGGGTGTCGCCCTGGGCGATGCGGAAGTCCTTCGCGCCGTGGAGATACAGGTTCATTCGCGCTATGGCGGACGTGCTGAGGTTCTTCTCTTGGCCATAGAGCTTTCCGTAAGCTAGCTTGGAGTTGTCCATCTGCCGCACGGCTTCGATGAGCATACCGCCCGTGCCGCAGGCGGGGTCATAGACGGTCTCGCCAGGTTTCGGCTCAAGCAGGGAGACCATCATCTTGACGATTTCGCGCGGGGTGTAGAACTCGCCGGCGTTCTTCTTCTGCATGTCGGCGAACTTCTTGATCAGGTATTCGTAGGCGTCGCCCATCATGTCGGCGCTGTAGTTTCTGTTGCCGAACTTCTTTGCTGAGAAGTGCTCGACGAGGTCCTTCAGGCGCTCGTCGGAGAGCTTGCCTTTGTCTGTCCAGCTCGCATCGTCAAAGCTACTGAAGAGGCCGCTGAGGGTATCGGGGTTGGCTCGTTCGATTCCTACCATGGCGTCTACGATTGCCTTGCCGACGTTTGCGCCGGTGTTGCGCACGTCCTGCCAATGGCAGCCGTCCGGCACCGCGAAGCTGTGGTTTTCGGGCAGGGCGGCGTAGTCTTCGTCTCCGTCCGACATCTCTAGAGCTTCGGTGGTCTCCTCGTCGTAGACGTCGGAGATGCGCTTGAAGAAGAGCAGCGGTGTGATGTAGCTCTTGTACTCGTCCTGGTTGATGGGGCCACGCAGGATATCGCAGGCTCCGAGTAAGTGGTTTCCCAGCTCGGATTTACTTATCGGTTCTTCAGTCATTCAGGTACCTATGAGCTCAAAAATACAAATTACAGCCCTTGTGATTATACCGTCATATTTGCCGAGATAAATGAGCTGAGCATCGCCGCCCATTCAGACATCCTGCGTCTGTAAATCACAATTTGTCGAAATGTTTGGGGATGAGAAATGGGGTTTCAAGCCCCTATCGGAGTGCGTTGATTCCATTGATACCGGTAAAAGTATGAATTGCGGAGAAGGCCCACGAGGAGTTGGTGGTTTTGGGGTCCTTAAGCTGAGCGCGCTATCTTCAGGTACTTTTGTCGCCTCCGAAAACAAAGTGATTTCTAAAGACAACTTCATGTCTATAAAAGAGGTCGAAAAGGGTGACCTCTTGTTTGCACGCAAAAATACGCCTGAGCTAGTTGGCACAACCGTTTATGTTCCAAACGAAGTGAGGGGCCTTATGTTTCCCGATCTCGTCTTTCGTATGAAACCGAAGGATGTCAACGCGCTGTATTTACTTGCGTACATGAGAAGTGACCGTGGCCTCGATTTAATTCAAGGCATGGCCCACGGATCGGCAAAATCCATGGTCAACATCCCTAAAACTCAGCTGGCAAGGCTGCCGGTTCCGGTTCCTCCGCTCGAGCTCCAACAGGAGTTCGCCGACTTCGTCGCCCAGGTCGACAAATCGAAATTTAAGTTAGGTACCTGCGGTGGGATGCTTTGACATTGCGCTGGTCGACCATTGCGTACCTTAATGTGGTGTCTATTTTTTTATGGCCAAGGAGCACCTGGACTTGTTCGATGGGCATTCCTTTGTCGATTGCCTTTGTGGCAAGCGTTCTTCTGAACTTATGAGGGTGGACCCTTCCTAAATCAAGCTCGCGCCCCAGTTTTCTAAGCAGCGCCTCGACGCCGCCAATTTGTAGCCTCTCGTGTGGCGCCTTGCTCGACACGAAGAGTGCTTCCGAGCTGTCCATTCGGGTAGACAGGTAATTCTCGATTTGGACTTAAGTCTTTGCGTCAAAATAGACGATGCGGACCTTATTTCCCTTGCCGTGTACGGTGCACTCACGATTGATGGTGTCGACAGAGCTCCTGTCCAACGAGACAAGTTCGCCCACACGCATGCCCGTGGAGCGCAACAGGTCGATCAGGGCAAGGTTTCGGGGCGACCCGCAGTTATCACAAAGAATCTCAACGACTTCATCGCTATACGTTTCCTTAATGGGTTGTGGGGCCTTGACCCTTTTAATGCGTCTAACCGGACTCTTGATGATATGGTCTTCATCTTCGAGCCATGAGTAGAAGCTTGAGATGATTCTTCGGACATTGTCGACGGTGACGCGACTGACGCCGGCTTTTTGCTGATAGTCGGAAAGATAGGACCTAATCTCTTCGGTTCCCAGGTCGCAGGCTGGCGTGTCGAACGATTCAAGCAGTTTATTAATGGTTGCTTCGTAGTAGGCGACAGTCCTATCCGAGCAACCTTCGAGGCGTTTCGCGGACAGAAAAAGATCGAGGAATGATTTGTTGTCACTGTCGCCGCTGTTCTCAGCTAACTGGTTTTCATCGAAAAGGCAGTGCGATAAAACCTTTTTGAGCTGGCGGTTCTGCTGCGTGGTCAGGTAGGGGAGCATGAGGCGGGTAATTTCTCTAGCCGTTTTCGTGAGATCCATGGTGGCGTCCTTCCTTGCGCGGTGGGTGGCGCTATTTCCCTTTGTTTACCCGTGCGTTATGGAAGGGATGCCGGGTGGCACTTCCGCTAGGCAGCGTCAAGGGGACCCGTGAAACCCTGCGCAGGCCTCTGCATCACTCCGGTGCGGCTTTGCCTGCAAAGCGAGATGTTCAGAAGCGTTTTCTTAGCGGGGGATGTCTTTCGGATTCTTTTGATGTGGATGTGGATACACTGATGAAGCGTACGAATAGCGAGGTTGAGGGGTTCGCCTGTGCCCATCGCCTCTCGTGTGCGGATGGATGGTGCCGGTGGTTGTTTGAGACTGCAGTCGCGCCGACGGGATTGGTTGGGGTCGGTACAAGGCGAGCACGCCCCATGCCGTTATGGTAGATGCATCTTTGTCGATAGAGCGCTCGATTAATCTACGCGGGAGCGCTGAGAAGATCTTCCAGCATCGGGTCTACCCCGGCGGCGACCATGCCCTCGATCAGGTGCTGGGCGTGGAACCGACCAACTGTCCATGCGATTTATGAAAGCGTCTGACAAGCGCGCTCCTTGATATCAAATGCAGCTTTGCTTAGAACGATTGCCTCTGCGATGTCGGCAAATACGTCGTGATCTCCCCATGTCTTACAGGCTTGTATCATGCCCTGGTCGATAGCATCCATAACAAAGGTGCCGGATCCGTCCGCAACGCACACGCCGTCGGCGAAGAGTTTCCAGCTGGACGGCTCACGCGAGTCGTTTCTGGGCAGCTTAATCTGTAGTACGTGCGGGTCGCCAGCAGCACAGAGCTCTTCCTCGAGCACCTGCACCGTAAAGCGCATCTGGTGGGAGAGGCTGCTCTTGACCATGGCCGAGGCATAGCCGCTCGGCTCGTCCAGAAGATGCATTCGTTTTGGCTTGGTTGCCAGGTTGTGGAAGTTGCGCTCACTGCGCACGGAGAAATTGTCCATACGGACTCCTTTCATCGATGTTGGCAGGGCCACCGTGCCTCTTGGCCGGTTGGCGTCGGGATCGTGGAGCCAACTCTCTACCCCGACTCTGGATAAAACGCGCCCGCTCCTTGCGGGCAAGAGAAAGTCTATCAACGTGTACGGACAGAAATCAAGCGCCGCCTGCGAAATGACGTGCAAGCGGCGCTTGATTTCGCCGGCTGCTGTTAGGCTTAAATTCGAAAAAGTGTCGAAATATCCCGTGTAAAAGTACGGAAAAGTGTCGTAATGCACACTTTAGAACTTCGAAAAAGTGTCGAAATGAGCACCTAACAACCGCGGAAAAGTGTATCCTAGTGCTAAAACAGCACGTAATAAGGGATGCACTTATGCTGCAGAGAAAAGCGAAAGCACAGTTTGAATCTTGGCTTGCCTCGTCGCCTAACAAGGCTCTTTTGGTCAAGGGCGCCCGACAGGTAGGAAAGTCATATCTGGTCAACGTCTTTGCAAACGAATCGTTCGAAAATGTCGTGACGTTCGACCTTATCGCCGACGCGTCCGTGCGTGATTCGTTTTTGGCGGCGAAAAGTGCGGATGACCTGCTTATGCGCATGTCTATCGCTGCGACGCAGCCGATGGTTGCGAACAAGACCGTCGTGGTTATCGACGAGGTGCAGCGATGCCCCAACGTGGTGACGTTTATCAAATACCTGGTCCAGCGCGGCGACTTTCGATACATCCTTACCGGATCGCTCCTTGGCGTTGAGCTCGAGGGCATCGATTCCCTGCCGGTGGGGTATGTCGAGCAGGTCCAGATGTACCCGCTCGACTTTGAGGAGTTTTGCTGGGCAAATGGCGTTGGTGCCAGCGTGTTTGACATGCTCAGGGGCTGTCTAAAGGATGAGGAGGAGCTCCCCGGCTACCTGTATGACCGCTTGCTCGATCTGTTCCATCAGTATGTGGTGGTGGGAGGCATGCCCGACGCGGTCAATTCCTTCTTGGCGACGCGCAATGTCGACGAGGTTCGAAACATCCACCGCGATCTTCACGCCCTGTATCGCGATGACATCGCAAAGTACGCTCCGCCCGAGCTACGCTTGGTTATTCGCGATATCTATGATTTGATTCCCAGCGAGGCCGGTTCAAAAAACAAGCGATTCAAGCTGTCGTCGATTAGCGGTGTTAAGCGTTTTTCGCAGGTGACAGACCATTTTCTTTGGCTTTCGGAGGCGGGTGTTGCGCTTCCCGTGTATAACGTGACAGCTCCGGTAGCGCCTCTTTTAATGGGGGAGCAGCGAAATCTGTTTAAGCTGTTTTACTTGGACACCGGAATGCTCATGTCCTCATATTCCAAGAAGGTTGCCCAAGGAGTTTTTGATGGAGAGGCAGAAGGCCCCTTTGGCATGAATATGGGGGCGGCATTCGAGGGCTTTGTCGCGCAAGAGCTCAAGGCCCACGGATTCAGATTGCGCTACTTTACGTCTAAAAAGGTCGGCGAGCTCGATTTTGTGGAGGAGACGCTCGATGGGGAGGTTCTTGCCATCGAGGTCAAATCGGGCAAGAGCTTTAAGTCCCACGCGGCGCTCGATAACGCACTGGCAACGAAGGGCTACGGAATCGATCGCGCCCTGGTACTTGCGGAATGTAATCTTCACCGCGATGGTGACGTGCTGTATCTACCCATCTTTATGACAGGGCTTTTGGAGCCGTAATGTGCCGCCGGCTCTTCCGGCCCTCCCTTAACCCTCGCTACTCGTCGTCTCCGTCGTTGGGGTCGCCCTTGAGGGTGTTGATGTCCAGGTACTGGTTATCGTCCTCTTTTTGCTGGGTCTCCGACTCCGCTTGGGTGGGGCCGCGGAATAGCTGGAATCCCTCAAACGCAATGACGCCGAGCAGGGCAATGACAATGGCGATAAAGGCAACCTTGACTGCCTGCGGAAATTCAGAGAAACGCAGCGCCTTTTCCTCGACGTAATAATCGGCGAAGCGCTCTTCGCCCGTGCTTTTGGTATACGCCGGTGTGGGCGCGGCCTCCGGGTCATATTCCGGTGCAGGCGTTGCAGCGTACGGATCGTTGAGATAATCGCTCGATGCGGTGCCATAATCCTCGGTCTCGATGCGACTGGTGCCAACATAGTCATCGGAATAATCGGAATATGCCGCACCGCCCTCATAGTCCGCGGCGCTCGTGTTGGCGGCAAAAAGTGGGTTAACTGGAACGTCGAGCGCCGGCATGCCGGTAGAGGTCTCATCCAGATCGGCTGCAGCCCAGGAATCGTAGGCAACCTGATGGGCAACGGGTTCATCGAGCCTTGCGACCGGAGGCTTGCGTGCCGCAGGAACGGGCAACTGCTGGGCGCTGTACATAACGGTGCTGTCGGCCGATTTGCCCTGCGTCGCTGCAGCGAGAAATGCCGCCGTCTCGGACGGGTCGCTTGCGGGGCGGGGAGCGGGCGTGGGCGCCGAAGTGGGTGCGGGCGTAGGCGCGGGCGTCGAAACAGGCGACTGCGCAGGAGTCGGTGCAGATGCGGGCTTAGGCGCAAGTGTAGGATTGGGGCTTGACGGGCGAGCCCCACCGCCTATGAGTTCGTCGGCGGTCCACGGGCGATCATCCATCACGTCGTCAAGGCTTAGCGAAAACAGGTCGTCTTCACCCTCATCGAACATACGGTGCACATGCCCACCAATTGCCGGAATCAATCCGCGACCGGTGCATGATGCCTTGCTCAACGCCATTCTGTTCCATCCTTTCGAAATACCAATGACATCGATTATATGGAACTTCCCAAGCTGCTCGGTCTTGGATTCGTGCTTTCCAGAACTCGCGCCCAAAAGGGGAGGGGCAATCCAGGCGAGTGCCTACTAGTCGCCGGCCGCCGCCTTGGCCTCATTGAGGTAGCTATAGAAGCTGTACTTTGAGATGCCAAAGAACTCGCAGGCGCGCTCGCTCGACTTGGAAATGAGAAAGGCGCCGCGACGGTCGAGGTAGCCAATGGCACGAATGCGCTCGTCTTTGGTCATGAGTGCCGCGGGCTTGCCCACAAACTGCTCGCACTCGTGCAGCAGGTCCTCGAGCAGATCGCCGATGTTCTTGGTAATAGGCTCGGGCTCGGTATAGCCCGTGCCGCCGGTGCCGGTAAAGGCGTCGAGCGAACGCTCAAAAGCCTTCATGAGCGTAATGTCAAAGTTGATGCCCAAAATGCCGACGGGCTTGCCCTCGTCGTTGCGGATAAAGATCGTCGAGGACTTGAGCAGCTTGCCATCGGTGGTTTTGGTGAGGTATGGCTCGCGGTCGTGTACGTCGGTGGCGCCCTCGTGCATGGACTCAAACACGATATGGCTGGGGCCGTCACCCAGTTTGCGCCCGCTGACGTGGCCGTTTTCGATCACTACGATGGAGTGGTCCACGTCCTCGGTCTCCAGATCGTGGACGACGACTTCGCAGTTGGGGCCAAATTGGAGCGCCAGACCGTGTGCGAGGCGCTTGTAAAACTCAATCTGTGCGGGGGTCATGGGTACCTTCCTAAAAATTAGTTTGGGCTCACTGTGCCATAAACCACACCTGTTCGCAAATTACGAAAGCGTCGCTGCGTTGTGTGACCGTTCGGCGGCGAAAAAGTACCGATTACGGCAACAAACAATTCGTTAGATATACCAATCAAAAAGTGTGATAGAACATTACTAACAAACTTTTTGTTTGGCATCCACATAAAAGTTCAGCCGTGTGAATGGGATCGGGCTGAACGCGTATGCGGGGGCCGGCAAGAGAGAACTTAAGGAGTTCACCGTATGGCCGATAAGATCCAGTGGGCGAGCAACACGATGCCCAAGAGCGTTGACAATCACTTGGGAATCTTGAGTCTCGACCACGTGAAGAAGGCCCGCGCCTTCCACCAGTCGTTCCCCCAGTACACCGTCACTCCGCTTGCCCGCCTGGACGGCCAGGCCGCGCGTCTGGGCCTGTCCAACCTGTGCGTTAAGGACGAGAGCTATCGCTTTGGCCTCAACGCCTTTAAGGTTCTGGGCGGTTCGTTTGCCATGGCCAACTACATCGCCGACGAGACCGGCAAGGACGTTGCCGACTGCACCTTCGACTACCTGACCTCCGATCAGCTTGCCAAGGACTTTGGCCAGGCTACCTTCTTTACCGCTACCGATGGCAACCATGGGCGCGGCGTGGCGTGGGCCGCCAACAAGCTGGGCCAGAAGGCTGTCGTGCACATGCCCAAGGGTTCCACCAAGCCCCGCTTCGATAACATCGCCGCCGAGGGTGCCACGGTGACCATCGAAGAGGTCAACTACGACGAGTGCGTGCGCATGGCCGCCGCCGAGGCCGATGCCTGCGAGCGCGGCGTCATCGTTCAGGACACCGCCTGGGAGGGCTACGAGAAGATTCCGTCCTGGATCATGGAGGGCTACGGCACCATGGCTTCCGAGGCTGCCGAGCAGCTGCGCGAGATGGCCATCAACCGCCCGACGCACGTCTTTGTCCAGGCTGGCGTAGGCTCGCTCGCCGGCGCCGTGGTGGGCTACTTCACCAACCTGTATCCCGATAACCCGCCCACCTTCGTCGTGGTTGAGTGCGCGCCTGCTGCCTGCCTGTACAAGGGCGCTGCCGCCGGCGACGGCGATCCGCGCATCGTGGACGGCGACATGCCTTCCATCATGGCCGGTCTGTGCTGTGGCGAGCCCAACATTCTGGGCTGGGATATCCTGCGCAACCACGCCACCGCCTTCGTGTCCTGCCCCGACTGGGTCACCGCTCGCGGCATGCGCACCCTGGGCGCTCCCGAGAAGGGCGACCCGCGCGTCATCTCCGGCGAGTCCGGCGCTGTGACCACCGGCCTGGTCGAGACCCTCATGCTCGATCCCGAGTACGCTGAGCTCAAGGAACTCATCGGCCTGGACAAGACGAGCTCCGTGCTCTGCTTCTCCACCGAGGGCGACACGGACCCCGACCAGTATCGCCGTATTGTTTGGGAAGGCGAATATCCCACTTGCTAATCGTTGGGGCGGAGTAAATAGGTATCGCTCCGCCACCTCACAGGTAGATTCCTTCGTTTGAAAGGTTATGAACAATGGCTAAAGAACTCGATTTCGACGCGATCAAGGCTGCTGCTGAGTCTCATCGTGCTGATATGACTCGCTTCCTGCGCGCCATGATCTCCCATCCCTCTGAGTCTTGCGAGGAGGGTGAGGTTGTCGCCTGCATCAAGGCCGAGATGGAGAGCCTTGGCTATGACGAGGTCAAGGTCGACGGCCTGGGCAACGTCATGGGCTTTATGGGCGAGGGCGACAAGATCATCGCCATCGACTCCCACATCGACACCGTCGGTATTGGCAACATCGAGAACTGGGATGCCGATCCCTATGAGGGCTACGAGACCGACGAGATCATCTACGGCCGCGGCGGCTCCGACCAGGAGGGTGGCATGGCTTCTGCCACCTACGCTGCCAAGATGATGAAGGACATGGGCCTTATCCCCGAGGGCTACAAGATCATGGTCGTCGGCACCGTCCAGGAAGAGGACTGCGACGGCATGTGCTGGCAGTACATCTACAACAAGGACGGCATCAAGCCCGAGTTCGTCATTTCCACCGAGCCCACCGACGGCGGCATCTACCGCGGTCACCGCGGCCGCATGGAGATCCGCGTCGACGTTCACGGCACCTCCTGCCACGGCTCCGCTCCCGACCGCGGCGACAACGCCATCTACAAGATGGCCGACATCATCGCCGACGTTCGCGCCCTCAACAACAACGGCTGCGACGAGTCGACCGACATCAAGGGCCTCGTCAAGATGCTCGACCCCAAGTACAACCCCGAGCACTTCGAGGACGCCCGCTTCCTGGGCCGCGGCACCTGCACCACCTCCCAGATCTTCTACACCTCCCCCAGCCGCTGCGCCGTGGCCGACTCCTGCTCCATCTCCATCGACCGCCGCATGACCGCGGGCGAGACGTACCAGTCCTGCCTGAAGGAGATCGAGGATCTCCCCGCCTGCAGAAAGTACGCCAAGGACGTGAAGGTCAGCATGTACATGTATGACCGGCCCGCCTGGACCGGCGAGGTCTATGAGACGGAGTGCTTCTTCCCCACCTGGATCAACAAGGAGAGCGCCGCCCATGTCCAGGCGCTGGTGGACGCCCACCATGCCCTGTGGGGCGACAAGCGCATCGGCCATGCCGACGCGGACCAGAAGCGGGACGCCATGCACCTGCGGGAGGGCCGTCCCCTCACCGACAAGTGGACCTTCTCCACCAACTGCGTGTCCATCCAGGGCCGATATGGCATCCCCTGCGTGGGCTTTGGCCCCGGCGCCGAGTCCCAGGCTCATGCCCCCAATGAGATCACCTGGAAGCAGGATCTGGTGACCTGTGCCGCCCTGTACGCCGCAGTACCCGGCCTGTACAAGCCCGAGAACAAGACCGCTGACGTCACCGAGTTCCGGCAGAGCCTCACGGATAACGATATCCGGTGAGCTTCGAAGGGGGGCTGGGTCAAGGCATTTTCGCCACGTACACGCCGCGGCGAAAATGATTGAAATTTCTTCGTTCGCCAACGGCGAACGAACTGGGGAAAACCAACGGTTTTCCCCTAGATCCCCTTTCCTTTGTAAAAACAGCCGGCACCAAGCGGTGCCGGCTGCTTTTTAACGCAGGGATTTGTGGGAGAGTTCTGTGTAGATCCGTTTGCCGTCAATCTGGTCTGACCGCAGGAGGGAGATCTGCCGGACCACCATGCTCGCGTGGGGGACGGTCACCTGCGGGACCTCGCCCCGCCA
>CAJMSL010000056.1 GCA_905216045.1 uncultured bacterium | reverse complement strand
GGAGCTAGTTCCGCGTTGCGCTAGCTGCGGAAACGCGGGGTCCGTTCAGGCTGTTGCGTTGAGTTTGAAAATCAACCTTTTTCAAACGAAAAGTGCCCGCGGCCAAATGGTCGCGGGCACTTGACGAGGTGCCTTTTGGCTGTGTGGCGCGGGGCCTGGCTACTTGGTCTTGGCTACCAGCAGCGGGTCGCCAAGCTTGACGAGCGGGTTGCCGCCGATAAGCGTTCCAGACTCGCCGACATGGTCGATACTCTTAAGACGATCGAGCTCGGAGACGATGACGGTTACGAAGTCCTCGTGACCAGCGGCCTTAATGGCCTCGCGGTCGAAGCTGATGAGCGGCTGGCCTGCCTTGACCACATCGCCCATCTCGACAAAGCGGGCAAAACCCTTGCCGTTCATTTCCACGGTGCCCAGGCCGACATGGATGAACACGCGAAGACCGTCCTCGGTGATCATGCCAATGGAGTGGTTGGTGACAGTGGTGGCGCCGATGCGGCCGTTGGCGGGCGCATAGATGGTGCCGGTAATGGGCTCGATGCCATAGCCCTGGCCAAGCATGCCCGAGGCGATCGTCTCGTCGGGAACCTCGTCCAGGTTGACGAGCACGCCGTTGACGGGGGCATAGATGACGCCTTCGCGGGTGGCGAAGCTTGCTGCGGGCGGAACGGACGCCTCGCCGGTCGAGGTGAAGGTGGACTTAAGCGAATCGAGCAGACCCATAGTTGCCTCCAACTTAAATAGGCGCATATCGCGCGTTTGGTTTGCCGGAAACGTTTCATATGTGTTTCGCGGCTTGGTCAACGCCCCTATTCTACGCTGCTCAGCGATACCTCTGAGCTGGGATTATGTGATATATCAGTTGGAGGGAAACTTATTGCCGGAGAGTTTCTACGTCCTGCACTCAACTGGGGTACGCTTAGATGCGAAAAAAGAGTGCGCATAATTTGCGCGAAGGGAGCATATATGATTGTCGAGAACCATGCGCTGTGGGGCGAGGAGCCGACTGAGGATTATCCGGCGACGTTTACGTATTTGGGTGCCGAGCCGCTGCCCGATAAACCGAATGGTCGCCGCCCTGCCGTGATTATCTGCGGCGGAGGTGCGTTTACGCATATCGCTCCGCATGAGCAGGATCCGGTGGCGTTTGCATTTTTGGACCGCGGCTACCAGGCCTTTGTGCTCAACTATGTCACGAGTTCTACGGGTGACGTGAGCTTTCCGCACCCCCAGGCAGATCTTGCCAAGATGGTCGCCACGGTGCGCGCCAACGCCGACGAGTGGCATGTCGACCCCAAGCGCGTGTGCGTCGTGGGCTTTTCTGCTGGCGGCATGATTTGCGCCTCGCTGGCAACACAGTGGAAGACCGGCCCCTTCGCGGCACTTGCCGGGGCGCGTCCGGACGACATTCGTCCCGATGCCGTGGTGCTGGGTTATCCATTGCTCGACTTTGCCTATGTGCGTGACATGCAGACGCGCGATCCGCGCATTGACTTGCGTGTGCCCAAGACGGGCGGCAAGACGGGGCGCGATTTGCTCAACGACTACCTGTCGATGGTGACGGGCGGCGAGGCAACTGACGAGCATCTGGCCGACATCTGCCCCACCACGCATGTTTCGCGCCAGATGCCACCGACCTTTGTGTGGGGCGTGTCCGATGACAAGACGGCACCGATCGCGCAGGTCTACCCGTTTGCGCAGCGCATGGCCGAGGAGGGTGTCGCTTGCGAGATGCACGTCTTCGACCAGGGTGGTCACGGCCTTTCGCTCGGCAACGCCAACACCGCGGTCGACAACGAGGACAAGCAGGTGGCGGTCCGCCCTTGGATTCGCCTAGCCTTCCGCTTCCTGGAGCGCCACGGGTTTTAGTTACGGCGTTTTACCAAACGCCGTAACCACTTGACGCTGCAAGCCCGCCAGAGCGGCAATCTGCCTTTCAACTTCGGCGGCATGACCAGAAGGTCTATGCCGCCTTGCCTCAAGGCACCTTGCTCGCTCTGGCGGGCTTTCGCTGTTGGTTCCAAGACATCGGCATCGTTCTAGCTGTCAAGGGCTTGGTGCAAAGTAATCCGTCCCCCTGCACCAATCTGCCGATTGAACGTTGCTGTATGTTCGCGCTATCATGCATGGATAAATTGGTTAGCCATGGCAAACGGTTAGCCATGGTGAACATAAATACAACGCCCTGTGGGCGCCGGGGGAGGAACACGGACGTGAGGCTCGATACACTCGAGATTGGAAAGGACGCCGTTGTCGCATCGGTGGCATCGGACGATCAGGCACTCCGACAGCATATTTTGGACATGGGTCTAACGCCGGGCACCGAAGTCACCATGATGAAGTACGCCCCCATGGGCGACCCGCTCGAGATCCGCCTGCGTGGCTACGAGTTGACACTGCGCAAGGACGATGCCGCTCGCATCGAGCTCGTGGGTATTCACGACACCGATACGGGTCCGCGCGCTAACGCCGCAATCGGCACGACGGAGCATCCGGCTCTGGGCGAGGGGACGTATTCGCCCCGTGCGGCAAAGACGGCCGTGCCCGAGGGCGCGCCGCTGCACTTTGCCCTCGCCGGCAACCAAAACTGCGGCAAGACCACGTTATTCAACCAGCTGACGGGCTCCAACCAGCACGTCGGTAACTTTCCCGGCGTGACGGTCGACCGCAAAGATGGCACCATCCGTAACCATCCCGAGGCGAGCGTTACCGACCTGCCTGGCATTTACTCCCTGTCGCCGTACACAGGCGAAGAGGTCGTGAGCCGTCAGTTCATCCTCGACGAGCGCCCGGACGCCATCATCGACATCATTGACGCCACCAACATCGAGCGTAACCTGTACCTGACACTGCAGCTCATGGAACTCGACCGCCCCATGGTCATCGCGCTCAACATGATGGACGAGGTGACCGCCAACGGCGGCGCCGTGGACGTCAACCTGCTCGAGAGCCTGATGGGCGTGCCTGTTGTCCCCATTAGCGCTGCCCGCAACGAGGGTATCGGCGAGCTGGTGGATCATGCCTTGCACGTCGCGCGGTTCCGCGAGCGCCCCGGTCGCCTGGACTTTTGCGCGCCCGACGGTCCGGACGGCGGTGCGCTGCATCGCTGCATCCACGGTATTGCTAACCTGATCGAGGACCATGCCGTGACGGCGCACATCCCGGTGCGCTTTGCGGCGACCAAGCTGGTCGAGGGCGATGAGCTGGTAACCGAGGCGCTTCACCTGGATCGCAATGAGCTCGACGCTATCGAGCACATCATTACCCAGATGGAGGGCGAGGCCGGCACCGACCGCCTATCTGCGTTGGCCGATATGCGTTTTAGCTTTATCGGCGACGTGTGCGGGCGTTGCGTCGTCAAGCCGCACGAAAGCCGCGAGCACGTGCGCTCCGTCAAGATTGACCGCATCCTGACAGGTCGTTACACAGCCATTCCGGCGTTTCTGGTGATCATGGGCCTCGTCTTTTGGCTGACGTTTGGCGTGATCGGCGCGGCGTTGCAGGGACTCATGGAGGACGGCATCGCTGCCATCATCGCCTCGGCCGATGCGGGCCTCAAGGCGTTCGGCACCAACGACGTAGTGCGCTCGCTGGCTGTCGACGGCGTGCTTACGGGTGTGGGCAGCGTGCTGACCTTCCTGCCGATTATCGTCGTGCTCTTTTTGTTCCTCTCCATTCTGGAAGACTCCGGATACATGGCGCGCGTGGCCTTTGTCATGGATAAGGTGTTGCGTCGCTTTGGCCTGTCGGGCCGCAGCTTTGTGCCCATGCTCGTCGGTTTTGGCTGCACCGTGCCGGCTATCATGTCGACCCGTACGCTCCCATCCGAGCACGACCGCAAGATGACGGTCATGCTCACGCCGTTTATGAGCTGCTCAGCCAAGTTGCCGGTTTACGGCTTGCTGTGCGGGGCGTTTTTCCCGCAGGCGACGGTTCCCGCCATGGTCTCGCTCTATCTGATCGGTATCGTGGTCGGCTGTATCGCGGCTTTGGTGCTCAACCGCACGGCATTTAAGGGCGACCCGGTGCCGTTTATCATGGAGCTTCCCAATTACCGCCTGCCGAGCGTCAAGACGACGGTGATGCTGGCATGGGATAAGGCCAAGGACTTCATCACCAAGGCCTTTACCATTATCTTTGCCGCTACGGTGGTCATCTGGTTCCTGCAGACGTTCGATATCCGCTTTAACGTGGTCGCCGACCAGTCGCAAAGCCTGCTTGCCGGTCTGGGTAGCATCATCGCGCCGGTGTTGGCCCCGCTCGGCTTTGGCGACTGGCGCGCCTCGACGGCGCTCGTTACCGGACTTATCGCCAAGGAGAGCGTCATCTCGACGCTCACGGTGCTTTTGGGTGCAACCTCGCCCGCGGCATTGTCAACCATGTTTTCGCCGTTTACCGCCTACGTGTTCTTGGTCTTTACGCTGCTGTACCCGCCTTGCGTGGCCGCTATCGGCGCTGTCAAGAGCGAGTTGGGCGCGCGCTATGCCGTGGCCGTATTCGCGTTTCAGGTTGCCGTTGCCTGGATCGTGGCGTTTGTCGTGCATTCGGCGGGCATATTGCTGGGGTTGGCTTAGTTACGAATTGACGGCGCAACCTCTGTGTATCGAATTGTTTTCGGCCCCGCATCTGTACTGACGGATGCGGGGCCGTTGCTATATAATCGCCTCCGCTCAAAACGATTGGAGACGTTATATATGACTCAGACAAGGCAAGACGGCATCACGCTCAAGCAGTGGCTCCCACTCGTCGGGCTCACCTGCTGTGCGTTCGTGTTCAACACGTCGGAGTTTATGCCCATCGGCCTGCTGACCGACATCGCCGCATCGTTTTCGCTCACCGAGGCCCAAGCTGGCATCATGATCTCGGTCTATGCCTGGGGCGTCATGCTGCTGTCGTTGCCACTCATGGTGTTTGCCTCGCGTTTTGAGTTCAAACGGATGCTGCTGGGCGTGCTTGCCGTGTTCTCGCTGGGCCAGTTCCTGTCCGCCGTGGCGCCCACCTATCCCATCCTGGTCTGCGCACGCCTGGTGGTTGCCTGCGCGCATGCCGTGTTTTGGTCGGTCGCCTCGATCATGGCGTCGCGTCTGGTTGACACGCGCCATGGGGCGCTCGCCATCAGCATGATCGCTACGGGCTCGTCCATCGCGCAGATCTTTGGCCTGCCTCTCGGTCGCGCCATTGGCCTGGCCGTGGGCTGGCGTATGACGTTTGCCGTGGTCGGAGCGCTGTCTGCTGCCGCGGTCGTCTACCAGGCCACGGTGTTTCCTGCCATGCCAGCGGGCGAGCGTTTTACGTTCAAACAGCTGCCCGAGCTGCTCAAGAACCCGCTCCTCATCGCGCTCTACGCAGTCACGGTCTTCATGGCGACCGGCTATTACGCAAGCTACAGCTATATCGAGCCCTTCCTGGCGCAGGTCGCGCACGTCGATGCGGGCGCCATTACCATGACGCTGACGGCGTTTGGCTGCTCTGGTTTGCTCGGAAGCTGGCTGTTTGGCCGCCTGTTTGACGGGCATCGCTTCCCGTTCTTGGCTATCACGCTCTCCGGCGTGCCGGTGGCCCTGCTACTCATGGGGCCGGCCGCATCGTCGCTCGTGACAGTGCTTGCCGTCTGCGCACTGTGGGGTTGCTGCGCCACGGCCTTTAACGTGGCGTTTCAGGCCGAGCTCATCAAGCACACGCCGGCAGATTCGTCGGCCGTCGCCATGTCGATCTTCTCGGGCCTGTTCAACCTGGGGATCGGCACCGGTACGGCGATCGGCGGCGCCGTGGTGTCGGGCCCCGGTATCGCCTGGATCGGCTACGCGGGCGGTGCGATCGCCGTCGTGGGCGTCATCCTCGCTATCACGGTAATGTTCCCGGCCATTCGTCGCGCAAAGCCTGTCGCCTAACCACGTCCCCTCATCAGTTGCGGTGAAATACGGATTGTTTAGCCCAATAAACCTGGCAAACAGTCCGTATTTCACCGCAACTTATTTTGGGGGAGGGGATGCGCGGCGGGCATACAATGGATGTCGTTGTGTTGAGCTTACCGGGAGGTTGCTATGTGGGCATACGAGACGACGTTCTATCAGATCTATCCGCTGGGCTTTTGCGGTGCCCCGCGCGAAAACGCCGCGTCCGTTGCCGAGAATGAGCTCGCCCAGGCTGCTAACGCCGTGCCCAACCCCGATGCTCCTATCATGAAAATCGCCCAATGGGCCGACTACCTGCAAAAACTCGGCGTTGGCGCTGTGCTCATTAACCCTCCGCTCGAATCCGATAGCCATGGCTACGACACGCGCAGCTTGCGCCATATCGACCGTCGCTTGGGTGGGGATGCCGACTTTGCCGCCGCATGCGAGACACTGCACGCCCATGGCATCCGCGTGGTGCTCGATGCGGTCTTCAACCATGTGGGCCGTGGCTTTTGGGCCTTCCGCGATGTGCAGGAGCGCAAGTGGGACTCGCCCTACAAGGACTGGTTCCACATTAGCTTTGATGGCGACTCGTGCTACGGCGACGGCTTTTGGTACGAGGGCTGGGAAGGCCATTTTGAGCTCGTGAAGCTCAACCTGCAAAACCCCGCCGTGGTCGATTACCTGCTCGAGTCCGTGCGCCGCTGGGCCGAGGTCTTTGGCGTCGACGGCCTGCGCCTGGACGTTGCCTATATGCTCGACCGCGACTTTATGCGCCGCCTGCACGCCTTTACCCGTGAGCTCAAGCCCGACTTTGTGCTGATCGGCGAGACGCTCCACGGCGACTACAACCAAATCGTCAATGACGAGATGCTCGACTCCTGCACCAACTACGAGTGCTACAAGGGCCTGTACTCCAGCTTTAACTCGGTCAACATGTTCGAGATCGCCCATTCGCTGCACCGCCAGTTTGGCGGCGACCCGTGGTGCATCTACCGCGGCAAGCACCTGCTGTCGTTTGTCGACAACCACGATGTGCCGCGCCTGGCAAGCATCCTCACTGACAAGTCGTGCCTGCGCTCCGCCTATGGCATGCTCTTTGGCATGCCGGGCATTCCGTGCGTCTACTATGGCAGCGAGTGGGGAATTGCTGGTGAAAAGGGCGGCCCCGATGGCGACTGGGCGCTGCGCCCTGCGCTCGATGAGCCTGCGCCCAATGAGCTGACGGCGTTCATCACGCAACTCGCACACCTTCGCTCGGCCGACGACGCGGCTGCCCGTGCTCTCAACTACGGTGCCTATCGCAACGTGGTGATCCAGAACAAGCAGCTGCTGTTCGAGCGCGCCTGTGACGGCGCGACGGTACTCGTGGCGGTGAATGCCGTGGGTGAGCCTTACACCTTTGGTGCCGGCGAACTCAACGGGTCCTTTGTCGACCTGCTTGCCGACGATGCGCCCACGGTCGAGCTGACGGGTACCCTTGAGCTTGCACCCTACGAGGTGCGCTATCTGTTGAGAGCCTAGCCCATGGCCGTGTCTGACGAGGAGTATCAACATATTGAGCATGGGTTTGAGCCTGTGTTCGACCAGCGCTCGCGCGTTTTGGTGCTGGGGTCGTTTCCCTCGGTGCTCTCGCGCGCCAATGCCTTCTACTATGGCAATCCGCAGAACCGCTTTTGGCGCGTGATGGCCGCGTGCCTCGGTGTATCCGTGCCGTCCAACGAGGGCGATCCTTTGGCAAACGGTGAGCCCGCGACGCTCGATGCCTCCATTGCCGCCAAGCGGGCCATGCTGCTGAACGGCGGCGTGGCCCTGTGGGATGTGATCGAGAGCTGCGACATTAAGGGCTCGAGCGACGCGAGCATTCGTAACGTTGTGCCGGCACATATCGAGCGCATTACCGATGCCGCGCCGATCGAGGTCGTTGTCTGTAACGGCGGTACGGCGGGGCGACTCTACAAACGCTACTTGCAAGATCGGACGGGGCTGCCTGCCATCGTCCTGCCCTCGACAAGTCCTGCCAATGCCGCCTGGCGCCTGGAACGTCTTGTTGAGCGTTGGCACGAAGCCGTTGACTGGGCTGTTATTTAATTTAGATTTTTGTTTGAGCGTGGGCACCCAGACGTTTCAGAACGCCTCGCCAGATCGGCGCGGGCACGGCTGGCTTGGCGCAAACCATGCCGTCGGTGTCGACGTTGGCGGCATTGCCGCCGCCAAGTCGCTGTGCATGCTCGACGGAGCAGCCCATGCGCACAGCGCCCACAAGCTTATCCATCGCTTCCGAAAATGGTCGGCGCAAGAGGCCCATGCGTGGGGAATGGCGAAGCGCTGCGATGCCGCTGCCGGCGCAGATGGCAACGCCGCCACACCACAATTGGTCATGGCGCTCGCATACCTTGTGCAGACGAACGGCGGTCCCACGCGCCTGTTCAGCGCCCTGTCGTGCGGCTCGGATCACGGCATAGACACGCGTTCCCGTATCGCCAAAGCGCTCAAGCGCCTGCTCGATAGCAGTCAACGTCTCATCGTCAGCCATATCTTCAATGGCCAGCACGATGCCATCGGCAACGCCGTCGGCATCATCCGCCTTCAAGTCGACCGGGCGGGGGAGTGCGGTGCCGGAAAGTTGAGCATAGGCGGCGATGGCATCCTGCAGGTCCCAGAGCAAAAAATCAAGATCGGCGCTCTTGGGAATACTGATATACGCAATGGTTTGCAGTGTTTTTGGTACATCGTCGCGTGCGGTCGTCTCCATGCCGCCTCCATTACGGTTGGTTTCCGTTTAGGTTACACCGTCTGGCGGCGCCTCGCCGCGCTATCCTAGTGCAACCCTTACGAAAGGAACGCCATGCGTCTGCCCATGAATACCTCGCTTGCCACGCTCAAGCCCTCCGGCATCCGTCGGATTAACGCGCTCGCTGCCCAGCACCCAGGATGCATTGCGCTCGCGCTCGGCGAGCCCGATTTTCCCACGCCCGATGTGATTAGCGCCGAGGTGACCGCCTCGTTGGACCGCGGCGACACGCACTATCCGCCCAACAACGGTCGCCCCACCCTGCGCGAGGCGCTGTCTGCCTACATGGGGGACGCGGGCCTTACGTTTTCGGCCGACGAGGTCATCCTAACCGACGGCGCGACCGAGGCCCTGTCGGCAACATTCATGGCTATGCTCAACCCCGGCGACGAGGTCATTATCCCCACGCCGGCCTTTGGCCTGTACGAAAGCATCGTCGTGGCCAACCATGCCAAGGCGGTCTTTTTGGATACGGAGCCTGCGCAATTTCAGATTGACGAGGATGCGCTTCGTGCTTGCGTGACGCCGGCGACCAAGGCCATCGTCATCTGCTCGCCCAACAATCCTACGGGCTGTATCCTCAACGCGGCTTCGCTCGACGCCGTGGCGCGCGTGGCAGAGCAGGCGGGCATCTACGTGGTCTGCGACGACGTATACAACCGCTTGGTCTACGCGGACGGCTACGAGCGCTTCGCCCAGCGACACCCGGAGCTGCGTGAGCAGATGGTCGTCATCGAGAGCTTCTCCAAGCCCTGGGCTATGACCGGCTGGCGCCTGGGCTGGCTCGCAGCAGCAGCCCCCGTCATCGCCGAGATCGCAAAGGCTCACCAATACCTAGTATCGAGCGCCGTCTCCTTCGAGATGGACGCCGCGGCCCGAGCCCTGACCGTCGACCCAGCCCCCATGCTCAAAGTCTACCGAGCCCGTCGCGAACGCGTACTCGCAGCCTTAGACGCCATGGGCCTCGACGTAGTAGAGCCCGCAGGAGCCTTCTACACTTTCCCGAGCATCAAAAAGTTCGGCCTAACCAGCGAAGACTTCTGCATCAAAGCCATCAAAGAGGCAAACGTAGCCCTAGTCCCGGGCGACTGTTTCGGAACCGAAGGCCACATCCGTCTAAGCTACTGCGTCTCCGACGAAAACCTGGACGAAGGCCTCCGCCGCCTGTCCACCTTCATTTCAACCTTGTAGCCCTCAGGGATGCAACACATCAGCCCACCGACCCAAGCATTATGAGTGGGGCGCGTCGCTAAACGGACACGAGGATTCGCAGCATAGGCAACGAAGCTCCGGCCGGGAGGGGCAGGGCGAGTTTTCCGTAGATTCCGCACGAGCCGAAGGCCACTTAATGTGGCCTTCGTGCGAGCCCAGGACTTGACCGAGCGGAAAACTCGCCCTGCCCCTCCCGGTCGGAGCGTATGCAGGGTTTGTGTACGAATCCTCGCGCCCGTTGACCGACGCCGGGGTCCCCGCCATAATACTTTCGGTTCACGCACGAATCCGCTGCCAGAGACAGCCGGCGCAAACGGGTCTTACCCGCGAGCTTAATGGGATATCCCGCCAGCCGAGGTGGTCGAGTAGATATGTCTTCTCGCCCCCGTCGCTCATGCAGCGCGGGGGCTTTCTTTTTGGACATGCCCCCGTCACGTCCTTGTGGCGGACCGTGCCCGGAAAGAATTCGAGGAGGTGTAATTCATGCCCCAGCAGTACAAAATCGACAAGGTTGCAGAGATCGAGTCTCGTATCGCCGAGAACGCCGGTCTGTTCGTCGTCAACTACAACGGTCTGACGGTTAAGCAGGCTCAGGAGCTGCGTCATCAGCTTCGCGAGTGCGGCGCCGAGATGAAGGTCTACAAGAACAACCTGGTCAAGATCGCCCTCAAGAACCAGGAGCAGCCCGAGATCGACGAGATTCTCGCCGGCCCCGTTGCTTATGTGTTCTACGAGACCGAGCCGGTCGAGGCCGCTAAGGCCCTTAAGGACTTCTCCGCTAAGTCCAAGGGCGTCCTTGAGATCAAGGGCGGTATCTCCGACGGCAAGGCCGTTTCCGCTGATGATGTTAAGGCTATCGCCGAGCTGCCCACCAAGGACCAGCTTCTCGGCCAGATCGCCGGTCTCATCTCCGGTTTCGCTCGCGACATCGCTGTCTGCGTCAACGGCGTTTCCTCTGGTCTCGCTCGTTCGATCCAGCAGGTCTCCGAGCAGAAGGCAGCCTAGTCGCTGTTTTCACCCGCGGCGGCAACGCCGCACCCCTGGCGCATTCGCGCCGTGTTTTAACTGATCTCCGTGCATCCGCACGGAAACCGAAAGGACTTAGAAATGGCTAAGCTTACCACCGATGAGATCATCGATGCTCTTAAGGAAATGACCCTTCTCGAGGCTTCCGAGCTCGTCAAGGCTATCGAGGACACCTTCGGCGTTTCCGCCGCTGCTCCTGCCGCTGTTGTCGCCGCTCCCGCTGCTGGCGCTGCAGAGGCCGAGGAGAAGGCCGAGTTTGCCGTCGAGCTCGCG
>CAJMSL010000055.1 GCA_905216045.1 uncultured bacterium | reverse complement strand
GGATCAGCGAGCCGCTGACGCGGGAGTGCGCGATATCGCCGACGACGGCGACCTTCAGACCGTGGAAGTCACCCTTGTGCTCCCAGATGGTGTACAGGTCGAGCAGGGCCTGCGTGGGATGGTTGTGCTTGCCGTCACCGGCGCAGATGACGCTCGCGGGCGAGTTCTGCGTGACGATGTAGGGAGCACCGGCGTGCTTATCGCGCACGACGATGCAGTCGATCTTGTAGGCGTTGAGGGTCTCGACGGTGTCGACGAGGCTCTCGCCCTTGACCGTGGAGGTCGAGGAGCCGCCAAAGTTGAGGCTGTCGGCCGAAAGACGCTTCTCGGCGAGCTCGAAGGAGCTGCGGGTGCGCGTCGAGGGCTCGTTGAACATGTTGACGATGGTCTTGCCCTTGAGCGTGGGGACCTTCTTGATGGCACGCTCGTTGACCTCGGAGAACGCCTTGGCGGTCTCGAGGATGAGCTTGATGTCCTCTTCGGAGTACTCGGTAATGTCGATCAGGTGCTTATGGTTGAACGCCACGGTACTACTCACCTCCCAGCGGCGCGGAGCCCACGTGGGAACCCGGCGCGACGTCATTAATCTCGACAGCGGTGTGGCCGTCGACTTCCTTCATATATAGGTGCACGTACTCCTCAAGCGACGAGGGACCGATCTTGCAGACAAAGTCCGGCGAGATGGGGAGCTCGCGGTGGCCGCGGTCAACGAGGACTGCCAGCTCAATGCGGCTCGGACGGCCCAGGTCCATGACGGCGTCGAGAGCGGCGCGGATGGTACGACCCGTATAGAGGATGTCGTCCACCAGCACGACGCGCTTGCCGTCGACGCTGAAGGGAATGTTGGTAGCGTGGATCGCGGGAGCGAAATTGGTCGCATAGTCATCGCGGTAGAAGCTGATGTCCAGGCTGCCGAGCGGAACGTCGACGCCCTCGATCTCCTTGATCTCCTCGGCGAGCTTCTTTGCCAGAAGGTCGCCGCGCGTGACGATGCCGACCAGAGCGAGGTCTTCACAGCCCTCGTTGCGCTCGAGAATCTCGTGCGCGATGCGGGTCATTGCTCGATTGACGGCGGTCTCGTCCATGATGACCGCCTTGGGGGAAGTCGTGCCCATCGATCTCCTTCCTCACATGTCTTGACTGCTGACACAGTCAAAAAAATAGATGCCCGACCGCTCAAAGCGGACCAGACACCCACAGGAAGGGCTGCTCTTTGGCAGCAATGTAATTCCATGTGGGTATCTCGTACCCCTTTAATGGTCAAGGGATAGTGTAGCCAACCTCGAGCTTAATTGCGAGCATAAATACAGAGCAATCCGTAAACGGAGCCCAATGCTCCATAAACCTATATATATTTGTGGGACGAGCTTGAAAACGCACGCACGAGCTGGCATAATCCCCTCTGCTGCACGCAAATCGGATCTACGTCCAGGGCCGTGGCGTGAGCACTATCGCCAAAAGAGGAATATCTCTGTGTAGATTACGCACAGGGAGCTGCTTCTGTGCTATAGTTCAGGCTTGTTTGTTAACGCGACATGTTCGTTTGTCGCCCAAGGAGGGTCAGTTATGTCCAAAGTTTGCGAAGTTTGCGGTAAGCACCCCGTTGCCGGTCGCTCCATCAGCCACTCTCACCGCGTCACCAACCGTAAGTTCCGCCCCAACATCCAGCGCGTCTACGTCGTCGTCGATGGTCACCGTCGCAAGATGAACGTTTGCTCCACCTGCCTCAAGTCTGGCAAGGTTGCGCGCTCCTAAATAAGGTCTTACCAACAAGTACCTCGGACTCTCCGGGTCAAAGACCTCGCGTTCATATAGAACTTACCAAAGGCGTCCTCCCCTACGGAGGGCGCCTTTTTGCACTCATTGGGGACAGACTTATATGAGGGTTTGCAGATGTCAAAGGGATCATAGCGCAGCTGGTATGCCTTGTAACTAACGGTACGCCTCGAGCGAGTCGGACGCACCTTACACGGGATTGAAATGGATGTAATCGAGTAGCTGCACCGCCTGTGTGTCCGACTCAACCGCGACCCGCGAATAGCGATTATCAAACAGATGTCCCGTTTTCCCATTGAAATACTCATGAGAGTCTGTCACCAATTAGCGGGGCTAAGCATTGGACATAGTTTTAGTTGAAACGGTTCATTTGATTGAAGCGTTTTAGTTTGTCTTTTACGGGAATCTGACCGTTCACCGAATTATTTCTTGCTATCATGCATCTTGTAGGGTAAATCTCCGATCGCAAGGAGACACAAATGGTGAAAAAGTCACCGGAAAACACTACTCCCGCAATTGTGGACAACGTAGAGGCGCTTGAGGCTAAGCTCGCTCAGATGCGAGAGGCCCAGGCGCTTTTTGCTACGTACACGCAGGAGCAGGTCGACAAGATCTTCTATGAGGCCGCCATGGCCGCCAACAAGGCTCGTATCCCGTTGGCGAAGATGGCCATCGAGGAGACCGGCCGCGGCGTTCTTGAGGACAAGGTCATCAAGAACCACTACGCCGCAGAGTACATCTATAACGCTTACAAGAACACCAAGACCTGTGGTGTCCAGGAGCGCGACGAGGCTTACGGCATCACCAAGATCGCCGAGCCCATCGGCATCGTGGGCGCCGTCATCCCGACGACCAACCCCACCTCCACCGCGATCTTCAAGACGCTGATCTGCCTGAAGACCCGCAACGCCATCATCATCTCCCCGCACCCGGCTGCCGCCAAGTGCACCATCGCCGCCGCCAAGCTCGTGCTTGACGCCGCCGTCAAGGCCGGCGCCCCCGAGGGCATCATCGGCTGGGTCGATGTCCCCTCCATCGAGCTGACCAACATGGTCATGCGCGACGTCGACATCATCCTCGCCACCGGTGGCCCGGGCATGGTCAAGGCCGCCTACTCCTCGGGCAAGCCCGCCCTGGGCGTTGGCGCCGGTAACACCCCGGTCGTCATCGACGACACCGCCGACGTTCTGCTCGCAGTCAACTCCATCATCCACTCCAAGACCTTCGACAACGGCATGATCTGCGCTTCCGAGCAGTCCGTGACCGTCATCGACACCATCTACGACCAGGTCAAGGCCGAGTTCCAGAAGCGCGGCTGCTACTTCGTCAAGCAGGGTGCCGAGATGGAGGCCCTGCGTACCGCCATGTTCAAGAACGGCGCCCTCGATCACCGCATCCCCGGCATGGCTGCCGCCAAGATCGCCGAGCTCGCCGGCATCGAGGTTCCCGCCAAGACCAAGATCCTGATCGCCGAGGTCACCTCCACCGACCCCGCCAAGGAGGAGTTCTCCCACGAGAAGCTCTCCCCAGTCCTGGCCATGTACCACGCCAAGGACTTCCAGGAGGCCGTCGACAAGGCCGAGCACCTGGTGCTCGCCGGTGGCCCGGGCCACACCGCCTCTCTGTACGTGCACCCCGCCCAGGCCGAAAAGATCAGCCTGTTCGAGCACGTCATGAAGGCCTGCCGCATCGTCATCAACACCCCGTCCTCGCACGGTGGCATCGGTGACCTGTACAACTTTGGCATGAAGCCGTCTCTGACCCTGGGCTGCGGCTCCTGGGGCGGCAACTCCGTCTCCGAGAACGTTGGGGTGAAGCACTTGATCAACGTTAAGACTGTGGCCGAGCGCCGTGAGAACATGCTGTGGTTCCGCGCTCCCGAGAAGGTCTACTTCAAGAAGGGTTCCACGCCCGTCGCCCTCGACGAGCTGGGCAACGTCATGGGCAAGAAGCGCGCCTTCATCGTCACCGACCAGTTCCTCTTCAAGAATGGCAACACCCGCGCCATCGAGGCCAAGCTCGACGAGATGGGCATCGCCCACGACTGCTTCTACGACGTCGAGCCCGATCCGTCGCTGCAGTGCGCACGTCGCGGCGCCAAGCAGATGGCTCTCTTTGAGCCGGACGTCATCATCGCCGTCGGCGGTGGCTCCGCTATGGACGCCGGCAAGATCATGTGGATGATGTACGAGCACCCCGAGTGCAAGTTTGAGGACATGGCCATGGACTTCATGGACATCCGCAAGCGTATCTTCACCTTCCCCGAGATGGGCAAGAAGGCCTACTTCGTCGCCGTCCCGACCTCCTCGGGTACCGGCTCCGAGTGCACGCCGTTCGCCATCATCACCGACAAGGAGACCGGCATCAAGTGGCCGCTCGCCGACTACGCGCTGCTCCCCAACATGGCTATCGTCGACGCCGACAACTGCATGACCGCCCCGCGCGGCCTGCCCGCTGCCTCCGGCATCGACGTCATGACCCACGCCATCGAGTCCTACGTCTCCATCATGGCTTCCGACTACACCAAGGGCCTCTCCGAGCGCGCTGCCAAGCTCGTCTTTGAGAACCTGCCCTCCAGCTTCACGAACGGCGCCAAGGACCCGCACGCCCGCGAGGAGATGCACAACGCCTCCTGCATGGCCGGTATGGCCTTCGCCAACGCCTTCCTGGGCCTCACCCACTCCATGGCTCACAAGCTCGGCGCTTTCCATCACCTGCCCCACGGCATCGCTAACGCCGTCATCCTGACCCGCGTCATGCGCTACAACGCCGCCGAGGCTCCCGTCAAGATGGGTACCTTCTCCCAGTATCCTTACCCCAACGCGCTGCACAACTACGCCGAGATGGCCAAGTACTGCGGCATCGAGGGCAAGGACGACAAGGAGGTCTTCGAGAACTTCATCACGAAGCTCGAGGAGCTCAAGGACTTCATCGGTGTCAAGAAGACCATCGCCGACTACGGTGTTGACGAGCAGTACTTCCTCGACACCCTCGACGAGATGACCGAGCAGGCATTCAACGACCAGTGCACCGGCGCTAACCCGCGCTACCCGCTCATGAGCGAGATCAAGGAGCTCTACCTGGACGCCTACTACGGCCGCGAGCCCCAGGACTACGCCGTCTGCTAGTTTTTAGCACGGTTTTTTGCGGCGGGGGTGCACGGGTGTTTCACACACCCCCGCCGTCGCTTCTATCGCATCGTTGAAAGGATGCAACCATGCTGCTACCCGATTCCAAGACCGAGCTCGTCCGCCGTGGCAACAAGGTCGTTTACGACCTGGGCGACAAGATCGTCAAGGTCTTTAACGAGACCAAGCCTGTCTCCGACGTGTTCAACGAGGCTTTGAATCTTGCCCGCATCAATGAGTGCGGCATCCGCAGCCCCAAGGCTCTCGAGGTTTCCCAGCTCGAGAACGCCAACGGCTGGGCGCTCGTGACCGAGAAGGTTCCGGGCACCACCCTTGCCGAGAAGATGACTGCCGAGCCCCAGCGCTTTGGTGAGTACCTCGAGATGTTCGTCGACCTCCAGATCGAGATCCACGGCTACACCTCCCCGCTGCTCTCCCGTCAGCGCGACAAGTTCGCCCGCATGATCGACAGCCTTGATCAGCTCAATGCCACCACGCGCTACATCCTTCAGGAGCGTCTGGACGGCATGACCAAGGAGTTCAAGGTCTGCCACGGCGACTTCAACCCCTCCCACGTCATCGTCTGCGACGACGGCCAGCTCTATGTGTGCGACTGGGCACACGCCACCCAGGGCTCCCCTGCTGCCGACGTTGCCACCACCTATCTGCTCTTTGCCCTCAACAGCAAGGACCAGGCCGAGGCCTACCTGGAGCTCTACTGCGACCGTGCCGACATGCCCATGCAGGTCGTGCGTCAGTGGACGAGCATCGTCGCCGCTTCCGAGCTCGCTCGTAAGCGCAACGTGAACGATGAGTTCCTGAAGAACTGGATCGACGTCGTCGATTATCAGTAATATCTGAGCGATTTATTTCGCATCGTAGGCATAATGGAAAACCCCGCAGCTCGCATGGGCTGTGGGGTTTTCCTTTTAGATATCGAGGATGCTACAAGATAATAGGACGGCCCCGCATCTCCCCGATTGGAGAAATGCGGGGCCGTCCCACATATCGAACTACAAGCGAAATCGTCGATTAACGGCGGGCTGCCTTAACAAGCTCGGCAACCTTGGCAACGACCTCGTCGATCGCCACGTCCTCGCGCTCACCCGTAGCACGGTCCTTGAGCTCAACGGTGCCATTCTTAAGGCCGCGCTTGCCCAGAACCACCTGATACGGGAAGCCCATGAGGTCGTTATCGGCAAACTTAAAGCCCGGACGCTCATCGCGATCGTCGACGACGACCTCGATACCCTCGGCACACAGGCCATCAACAATCTGCTCGCAGACGGTAGTGCACTCTTCCTTCTTGGGATCAAGCGGAATCACCGCGACCTCGTACGGGGCAACGGAGACCGGCCAGACGATACCGTGCTCGTCGTTGTGCTGCTCCACGACGGCAGCAAGCGAGCGGGACACGCCCACGCCGTAGCAACCCATGATGAGCGGCTTCTCCTTGCCGTCCTCATCCATAAAGGTGGCACCCATGGCCTCGGAGTACTTGGTGCCCAGCTGGAAGACCTGAGAAACCTCGATGCCGCGGGCAGCGGAGAGCGGCTTGCCGCAGTGCGGGCAGGGGTCGCCGGCGACAACGGTGACCAGATCGACCCACTCATCGACGGTAAAGTCGCGCTCGGGGCAGGCACCGGTAAAGTGATAATCGACCTCGTTGGCACCGCAGGCCCACTGTTTGGACTCGCGCAGGCTCTCGTCGCAGACCAGACGAATGCCATCGGGCAGGTTAACCGGTCCGATAAAGCCCTTGTGCAGACCGTTCGCCTGAAGCTCCTCGTCGGTCATCATGCGATAGCCCTTGCCAAAGACGTGCTCGGCCTTGCAATCGTTGAGCTCGTGATCGCCCGGAACAATGGCCACGACCGGCTTGCCCTCGGCGTCGATGAGTGCCAGCGACTTGCGCGTGCCGTTCTCGGGGAACCCAAAGAACTTAGCAACAGCCTCAATGGTGCCCATGCCCGGAGTCTCAACCTTGGTGAGCGTACCGTCACCAGGACCCTCGGTCACGACGACCTTGGTGCTTGCAGCCTCGTCATCGGCAGCGAAGCCGCAATCGTCGCAGTAGACGAGCGAAGCCTCGCCGGCGTCAGCCAAAGCCATGTACTCGACGGAGGTATCGCCACCGATCTCGCCAGAATCGGCGACGACGGGCAGAGCCTTGATGTAGCAGCGCTCGCAGATATTGGCGTACGCCTGCTTCATCTTGTCGTACTCCTCCTGCAGGCTCTCCTGCGTGGCGGAGAAGCTGTAGGCGTCCTTCATGATGAACTCGCGGCCGCGCATCAGGCCAAAGCGGGGACGGAACTCGTCGCGGAACTTGTCCTGAATGTGATACAGGTTGACGGGCAGCTGCTTATAGGAGCGTAGCTCGTTGCGCACCAGGGCCGTGACGGTCTCCTCGTGCGTGGGGCCCAGGACGAACTCGCGACCATGACGGTCGTCAAAGCGCACAAGCTCCTTGCCATAGGCGTCGATGCGGCCGGACTCGCGCCACAACTCGGCGTCGACCATGATAGGCATCATAAGCTCCTGGGCGCCGGCAGCGTCCATCTCGTCGCGCACGATGTTCTCGATCTTACGGATCGAGCGCCAGGCAAGCGGCAGGTAGGAATACAGGCCGGCGGCCTCCTTGCGGATCATGCCGGCACGGAGCAGCAGGCGGTGACTGGCGAGCTCAGCGTCCGCCGGATCCTCTTTAAGCGTCGGCGCATAGAGCTTAGACATATACATTGCTCGGGTCATTTATTTCTCCTCAATAAGCTTGTCGACCTCTGCCATAAGCGCGTCGACAATTTGGTCCTCAGCTACTTTACCAATGATCTGGCCATGCGAAAAGAGCAAGGCCTGACCACGTCCGCAAGCAACGCCCAGGTCGGCATCAGAAGCCTCGCCGGGGCCATTAACGGCACATCCCATAACGGCAATCGAAAGCGGCGCGGTATAGTTCTTAAGCCGCTCGGTTACTTCCTCGGCAATGGGAATAAGGTTAACCTGGCAGCGGGCGCACGTGGGGCACGAGACAATCTCGGGGCCACGGCGACGCAGGCCCAACGACTGCAGAATACCCCAGGCAACCGGCGGCTCCTCAACCGGATCGGCTGTGAGCGACACACGCATGGTGTCGCCAATGCCTTCGGAAAGCAAGATACCCAAGCCTACAGAGCTCTTGATGGTGCCCTGGAGCTTGGTCCCCGCCTCCGTCACGCCCAGGTGAAGCGGAACGTGGGGAATCTCACGCGACAGGGCGCGATAGGTATCGAGCGTCGTTTGCACGCTATGGGCCTTGGCCGAAAGCACAATGTTCGTAAAGCCGCGGTCCTCAAAGTGCTTGACGAAGCGCTCGCTCGACATCACGAGCTTTTCGGGCTGCGTGAGGTCGTCGCGCTCGGCGATATCCTGCTCAAGCGAACCAGCGTTGACACCGATGCGAATTGCGCAGCCCGCAGCACCCGCGGCATCGATGACAGCATCGACCTTGGCCCAATCGCCGATATTACCGGGATTGATGCGGAGCTTGGCGGCACCGGCCTCCACAGCGCCAATGGCCAGCTTGTGGTTAAAGTGGATATCGGCAACGATTGGCACCGGAGACTCGGCACAGATGGTGCGGAAACCCTCAAGCGCGGCCTCGGTGGGCACGCTCACACGCACGATATCGCAGCCAGCCTGCGCCAACGCGCACACTTGCGCAAGCGTTGCCTGGGCATCAGCGGTATCGGTGCAGGTCATGGATTGGACCACCACCGGCGCGCCGCCACCGATCTGCACACCGCCCACATGCACGGGGCGCGTCAACTCGCGAGGCAAAGGATGGGATAAAGACAATCCAAACACTCCCCTACAGAATAAATCGAAGGATGTCGGAACGAAGCATATAGACAAACAGCAGCGCAAAGAGCGCGATGCCCACATAGCTCACAATCGTCTGGACCTTGAGCGGAAGCTCGCGGCCCGCAATCTTTTGAATAATCTCGATGACTAACTTACCGCCGTCGAGCGGGGGGATGGGAAGCAGGTTCATAAAGCCAAGCGAGAACGAAATGAGGGCGGCAAACGAAAGGAACGTGGCAGGGCCGGCAGCAGCAGCCTGTGAGGACATAACGCTAATGCCCACGATCGAAGAAGACTGATCGAGAATCTCCATCGTATGCTGCGGCTGGAGCAGGCGCATCACGCCCTGCGCTGTCTGCACGACATAGGAGAACGACAGGCGAGCCGACGTGATGGGGTCTAAACGGACCACCTGCGTAGAGGCATACACACCTAAGCGCTCGTCCTCTTTGAGCGCAACCGTGGTCGAATGCTGCTTGCCGTCACGCTCGTACTCGATGGCGATATCGTCCTTACCGGCGGCCTTGCCGATGGCATCGTAAACGTCCATCCATGTAGAGCACGATACTCCGTCAACCGAAAGGATCGCGTCGCCGCCCTCGAAACCCGCCTTGGCGGCAATAGACCCCTCGTCAACCTGACCGATCACGTTGGTATCCATCGGCACAGTGACACCCGCAATGGAATAGATACTCATAAGGAGCAAAAAGCCCGTCAGGATATTGACAATAATGCCCGCGAGCAGCATAAAGGCGCGTTTGTGAAAGCCCTGGCCAAGATAGGTGTGCGAACGCTCTTGTGCAAGGAACTCGGCCTCGCCGCACGGCAGCTCCCACACATCGCCCTCGGCAGTTGAATGTTCGCGATCGAAACGGCGGCCGTCAAAGGTGGTGTAACCCGCCGCGTCTCGCGGCAGCGTCTGATACTTGGTGGGATAGTAGCTCGGCGAGGGCTTCTCCCCTTCCTCATACCAAGGCGCTATAGAGCCCCAACCCAAGAGCAAGGCGCATGCCTCGAGCACATCCTCCTCGGATAGCTCGAGCTCGGCGGCAAGGTCGGCCACGGTCACGCGACCATGACGATAGATAGCCGCGAGCACGCGATCGGCGCACGAGACGTCGGTCGGATCCATACCGCAGATGGCAGCGTAGCCACCCAGCAGCAGCGGGGTCACGCCAAACTTGGTTCCAATGCGACGCGACGCGTAATGGATGTCAAAGCGGCACGGCAGGCCCAAAAAGAACTCGGTCACACGGACGCCGCAGGCACGCGCCGCCAAAAAGTGGCCGCCCTCGTGCAAAAACACGAGGACGGAAAGCATCAGTAGGCCCCAAAAGACCGATGAGAGAACGCTCAGAACAGTATCCATAAAACGAAAAAGCAATCCTTATGGGTTAGGAACGGGTTGCAGCGAGCACCTGCGCAGCCTTTTCACGCGCCCACGCATCGATGTCGCGAAGCTGCTCAAACGAATCGACCGCCTGCACATCGTGGGCATCCATGCAGGATTCCACAATGCGATCGATATCGGTAAAGCTGCAGCCATCGCGCAGGAAGGCATCGACGGCGACCTCGTTGGCGGCATTGAGCACGCACGGCATGGTGCCACCCGTCTTGCCGGCACGCTCGGCCAGTGCCAGACAGCGGAAGGTATCCATGTCGGCAGCATCAAACGTGAGCTGCCCCAACTCGCGAAAATCGATACGAGGCGCCGGAGTATCCCAACGCTCGGGATACGAGAACGCGAACTGGATGGGAATACGCATGTCGGAAGCACCGAGATGCGCCATCACGGAGCCGTCGGAGAACTCGACCATAGAGTGAATCTTGGACTGACGCTGCACGACCACGTTAATGAAATCGAGGTCGCAGTTAAACAGATGCATGGCCTCAATGCGCTCCAGGCCCTTGTTCATGAGGGTGGCGGAGTCGATGGTGATCTTGGCGCCCATGGCCCACGTGGGATGTGCGAGGGCATCGGCACGCGTCACGCGGTCGAGCTCGTCGCGCGTGCGGCCAAAAAACGGACCGCCCGAGCAGGTGAGCCAAATACAATGAGCCTCGCGTGGGTTCTCTCCCAGATAGCACTGGAAGATGGCGGAGTGCTCAGAGTCGACTGGAATAAGCTGGCCCGGTTGCGCCAACGGCATAAGCAAGTCGCCACCGACGACGAGGGACTCCTTGTTGGCAAGGGCAAGGCGCTTATTTGAGGTCACGGCCGCATGGCTCGCCTCGAGACCGGCGGCACCCACAATAGCGACGAGTACGCAGTCGACATCGTCGCGACGCGCGAGCTCGCAAACCGCCTGCGCGCCAACGCCGAGCTTCGTTCCCTCGGGCAACTCCTGCAGCACGGCGTCATCGCCATGAGCGACATCGGCCACGGCAACCGCCGAAACCGAGAACTCGCGGGCAGCGGCAACAAGCTCGGAGGTACTGGAGTTAACGGACAGCGCCGTCACCTGCAGGCGCTCGGCATGCTGGCGGCCCA
>CAJMSL010000054.1 GCA_905216045.1 uncultured bacterium | reverse complement strand
GTGCGTGGCGAGCGCGGAGAGCATGCTCCCCGACGTCAAAAATGTCGTTATCTGATCGACGGGATGGTCCAGCTCGCACATCACGAACGGCTCCGTAAACAGATCGCCTGCCAAGGTGCTGGCGAAGATGCGAAAGTGCTTGCCCATCACTGCTACCGGGTTGCCTTCTTCGTCGTAGGTTTGCCCCACCTTGCCATCGGTGTTCTCTACATAGAGCACGCACCTGCCGTTGTTGCTTACGCTAAACGATGCCGGGCCACAGCCTGCGGCACCCACGGGCTGCGTTGCAAATGCCGATGCGCCTCGCGTCCAAGTAATGTGCTGCAGTTGCTCGTTGACGGTAGCCAAAAAGCCCGTGTGCTGCGGCCACGGCACCGCGTGGGGTACTGTGGCATCTGGCGACATAACGCCCCAGCTCGCAATGGACTGGCCGATCACGGCGTACGATGCACAGCCACAACCGCCTGCGGTCTCGTATGCAATGGGCACCACCATTTTGCCGTTGATATTCTCGGGCGCGCCGAGCTCGATGCTCGACGGTGCCTGCGGAAAGCGGAGGACCTGACGGAACGTGAGACTGTCGCCCGAAACGTCCGACCACAGGGTAAAGCACTCCAGCGCAACCTCGGCCTCGCTGCCGAGCGTCTTTTCTGCGGTGGTTCCGCGGCGGTGGAGGTAGGCGCCCGACAGGCGCCCGTCGACAAGTGTCTTGCCCACCGTGATGCGTGGGCACTGCAGGCAATGGTAGCCATCCTCCTGAAGGCGGCCGCGCGAGATGCTGCGCCACGACGTGTGCGATATCACGCGAACTCCGTCGTTGCTTATGCGCAGGCGCACAACGGACAGTATGCCGGATGTGCTCGCCGTATCGAAAAGGGTGTTGTCGCCGGCGGGGCGCTCGCCCGAGACCAGCAGCACGTAGGCGTCCTGGTTTCCTCTTCCGTCCGTATATTCCACTACGTCGAAGTCGTAATCGTATATGCTGTCGCGCTCCACGTCGCCCTCGCCAAACCCAAGGGGAAAGTCCACAGGCGTGGGAGCGGACCACGTCCCGTTTGCCTTTGTGTGTACCACCAGGCGCGAGCGACCATTGTCGCCGTAGCGCACCGAGGCGATACGGAACAGGCATTCTACGCCGGCAATCATTGCCAGCTTCATGCGGGCTTCGCTGAGCACGCCAGCAAACAGCACGTTGTCGCTCGAGGGCTTGATGCCGCCACGCTCGTCCTCCGACACGCCGGCAGAATCGGCGTTCGGGTCGGCAACGGTGTTCGTTGCCTGACCGATGTAGGTGTACTCATACATCGGCGCGGCGTTTTCGTCGTTCTCTATCAGTGCATGGACGAAATGCTCGATCTGTCCCGTGTCGTCGCTTTCTGCATCCGCCTCGAGCTCAATGCGCGTGACCGCCCGATCCCAATCGCGCACGACAGGCGCGGCGTTTACGGCAGCGGCCTTAACCTCGGCGCGTGCGAGCAGTTCGGCGTTGGTGACGATGGTGGCCGATGCGATAAATTGCGGCACGCCGCCCGCCTCAATGTTGCCGGCCGAGCCGAAGCAGGCATCCAGCGTATAAGGCGTATCTCCACCCAATGCGAGCTCAGAGCGCTGGAGCACATACTGGTCGCCATTGTTCACCGACATATTCCACGAATCGATGAGCGTGGGCCACGCCCCCGACCAAGCCTTGGTGGTCCACTTGAACATTACGAATTGGAGTATCACATCGACATCGACGTCTGCACCTACGCGCAGTCGCGGAAGCTGGTGTCCATCTGCCTTCTCGTACCCAATGAACAGCGTGAGGGATGCGGCGCCGCGCACGGCAGACGAAGCGACGCCTGCAACGCCGGCGCCAAAGGTGACGGCAAGCCCGATCTGGATGGTGAACGAGCCCGACGTGTTTGAATAGTCGAGCGAAATGTTTTTAAAAAACGCCGCGCCGCTGCCGTGCGTGTGGGCACCCACGGCGAGCACCAGTTTTGCCAGCACCCAGGGGTTGACGTTTAGGAAAAATGGCACCGGTCCTAGGGTAAACTGCTCGGTCCAATTGAGGTCGGTTCTTACCTGGAAGAGGGCCTTAATATTGCCGTATGCGGGGTCGTTGTTGTTACCCCAGGTTTTGCCCACCCAATCGTAGGCGAGCGAGCCGTACAGCTGTGTGGCGATATCCATCGTGAACAGCGGCGTGCAATGGTGGCGAAGGAGCTTGGTGTTTCTTGGATCGGTGCCCGAACCGGCACTCCTCCTCTTGTACTGATTCCACTTCCCCTCCATCTCGTCGAGGTAGCGGTTTGCCTGCGTGGCGCCCGACTCGCGCGGCGATTTCTTCCAGTATTCCGGATCAGGGTTGCCCGAATCGTTCATATAGCTAGCTGGTTTGTACCCTCCGCCAAACAGCACGTATCCAGCAAACGAGAAATCGAACAGAATGGGAAATGTGGGCATCCAGCACGTGAACTTATTGCCGCCGATACCGGGAAACGCCGCGGGGAAATCAAACGGAGTGATCTCTTGGTCCATGGTGGTGGGAATGATGGTGGTCGAGCCCGATTCCGCCTTCGCGGCCGGCGCGGTGACAACGGCCATAGGGGATGAGAGCGTGTAGGTTTTGCCCTGGTAGTCGAGCATAAAGCGCAGCTTGCACCCTTCCTCCAGAAGGCCCGAAGCTGCATCGAGGAACGTGTCTTCAAGCGTGAACGTCGCCAGATTATCCGCGCCCGATGCGCTGGCCTTGATCTGGCCGATCTGCGTGACGGTTTCGGGTGAGCTGCCCGCAGCGGGCATCACTTTATTGATATGCAACGTTGCCTGCCCGCCCTGCGGCAGATGAGCCTGCACGGTAAAAGCGTGCGTGTCGGGCTGGTCGTTTGCTGCTTCGTCCGCTGGCATTGCCATAAACGTGGCGTCGGCGTACTGGATGTCCCATTCGTCGAACGTGAGCTGTCGAAAGTACGGCTCGCCATCGGAGAGCGGACGTGTGGGTGCGGTAATAGCGGTGCCGCCCTGGATACGCGCAAGGGGAATCTCGACATCGCGGTAGCCTGCCATGCTAATGGAGATGCCGCCGTTAAAGTCGTACGCGTCGAGAAGCGTTGCCTCGTCCACGTAGCCTTCTGAAAGAGGGGCGACCTCAAAGATGGCCGTGCCTTCGTCATCGGTCGTGGCGGTGAGCTGCTTGCCTGCGGCATAGCGCGATATGAGCGTGACCTGGGCACCCGTGATGGGCGTATTCTTGTTGGCGACGTCGACCACGACCACACCAAACATGGTGCGCGAGAGCACCAAGACCTTGAAGGGATCATCTTCGTCGGCGTATGCCTCGGCGGGGGCGAACGGCAATATGAAGGCGTTTGCGCTTCCCGGCACGCGCGGCAACATAATGCTCGCCAGCGAGGACGCTCCGGCAACAAGTAACGAACGGCGATCAAGCATCTTTGGCTCCCATCCCGCAGGTATCGGTGGAAATAATCCAATTTTGCGAGAAGGCATCCTGTCACGGTAGTGCCGTCCGAGGGCCAAAATGTCCAATTTGAGCGAGCGAAGCGCCGGGGCTCCGGGGCGCACGTGCCGCGCTAGGCAGTCTGGCCGCTAACGCAGCATATGCGCGACCAGTTCGGTGCGCGTGCCGATGCCAAGCTTTGCATACACGTTGGACAGTCGATTTTTAACGGTACCTGGCGACACACCCATGTGGCGTGCGATTTCGGCGTTGGTCCATCCGCGGCAGGCGAGCATGGCCATGGTGAATTCCGTGGTCGTTAGATCGTCGGCCACGTCCTCGCCCGAATCAGGGTTGTGGATGCGCCGCCAGCCGTAGCTGAAGCGGTACGTGATCTCGATGATGCGCGCGAAGTCGTCTGGGTATTGCGTTTTTAGGCACGCCTCGATGAGCCCCTGTAAAAGGCCGTGGTGCTCGCCAATGAGCTCGATAAGGCCGTCGGGGCGCGCAATGCCCCAAGCGGCTCCGAAGTGTGCCTTTGCGGCGTCGATGTCCTTGAGGCTCATGCATGCCATGGAGGCTGCCAGGTGCAGGAACAGTTCCGAGATCGGATAACTTCCCTGTTTCATAATCAGGGCGTTTTCCGCCATGCCCAGGCTGCGGCCGTATTCGCCGCGCAGATACAAGGCGTGCGCCATCACGTAGCTGGCGAACAGGCGCAGGCCTTCGGGCAGATGCGCCGCAAGTGGATAAAACTCTTCGGCAGAATACGGGGAAGGCAAGTGCAGCAGGACGCTTGCGGCCGAGGCGAACAGGATATGCGTGGCGTGGATAGCGGATGATTCCTCGTCGGCCGGCGTATCGAGGATGCCCGCAAGGCACCGGCGGGCGTCGGCGATACGGTTGAGCGACAGACTGGCATATCCGCAGATAAAGCATGCGGAATAGCGCAGTGCGGGGTCGGTGGCGTCAAGATAGGGGCGTGCTGTCTTGGCAGCGAGGGTGGCCTGTCCGCGAAAGTACAGCGCTTCTGCCGTGGCGATGGTGCGTGAATCGGGGTCGGAAATGCCTGCAACCGCAGCGTCAATCTGCCCCGGCACAAAGGCGGTGCACATCAACGGCATGGGAACGCATGGGTAGCCATCGCAGTCCATCTTCCATCTCCCAACAGCTGGCAACAATGCAGCAATTGTACTCCTGTTGCTCGGGACCGGAATTTGTGGGTATCGCCTACGATTATGCCGAACGTATAAAGGAAGAGTCTATTGGCGATGCTCCCAAGGTGGCTACTGAAGCCTAGCTGGCCTCGACATTAGGAAAAATTGCCGCCCCTACAAAAAGCTCTGCCGCAGCGATGGGAAACGCATCTTCTGGGCATTCCGGCGTCTCCAGCCAGCGCTGGACTGCTGCTGTCGCCTGCGCGTTGGCGAGCGAGGCGTGGGGACCGTCCGGCGACCAGCGGTGACGGGCGAGCCCTGCCGCGTGTGTGGGCCTCCATCGGCGTAGACCCATGACCCCCATGGCATCGGAGAAGTCCACCATGGCGTCCAGGACCTTACCGTCCGGCATGTCCAGCCTAGCGGCTCTCTTGATTCCGAGGTCGAAGGGGGCGTTGTGCAAGGCATATGGGGCCGAGTGGAAGTGGATCAAAAGAGCGTTACTTGACGTTTCATGCATAATGCCAACCGTCCCGCGACATCACGTTCGCAGCGCGCAGGGGCCGGAGAACCTTCGCGATGAGAGTTGACGTTTAATACCTTGCATCGTATAGTGTGTATAGCACAGTATATGACGAGAGGAGGTGTGCGGATGGAGGCACAGATGAAGCGCGGCTTCCTGGAGGCCTGCGTGCTCGCGGCCGTCTCCGGCGAGGAGTCCTACGGCTACCAGATCGTGAAGGACGTACCGGCGAGCATGGGGCTCACGGAGTCGACGCTCTACCCGCTGCTCAAGCGCCTGGAGAAGGCCGGGTGCATCACGGCGCGCTCCGCCGAGCACAACGGGCGGCTGCGCCGGTACTACCGCATCACGGACGACGGGCGAGCGCGCATCGAGGAGTTCCTGGCCGAGTGGCCGTCCGTACGGGAGATTTACGCATACGTTGAGGAGGCGCACCATGACGCGCGATGAGTTTCTGGGCCGGTTGGGCGAGCTGCTCGCCTGCCTGCCGGCCGAGCAGGTGGAGGAGACCAAGGCGTTCTATGCGGAGGCCATCGCCGACCGCATGGAGGACGGTATGAGCGAGGAGGAGGCCGTGGCCGCCATGGGCACGCCCGGCGAGGTGGCGGAGGCCACGCTCGACGACCTGCCCGCCGTGCCGCGCGCGATCGCGAGGACGCGCCGGCGCAGCACCGCGCTGCTGTGGGTGCTGGCCATCGTGGGCTCCCCGGTGTGGGTGCCGCTGCTCGCCGCCTTCGCCGCCGTGGCCGTCACGGTCTATATCTGCATCTGGGTGCTGGCGCTCTGCGTGTGGATCGTCGCGGTGGCACTCGGGGGCGTGGGCGTAGTTGGGCTCCTGCTTGCCGTAAGCGGCGTCATCATCGGCCACTTCCCGTACGCCCTCGCCTCGGCGGGCGTGGGGCTCGGCCTCGTCGGCGTGGCGCTCTTCGTTGGTGCTGGCGCTTGGGCAGCCTCAAAACAAATTGCGCGCCTCTCGGCGCTCTGGGCGAGGAAGGCCGCCTCGCCCTTCTGGAAGGGTAAGGGCGAGAAGGGCGGCGCTGCCGCGCATCTCGCGGCGTAGAAAGGAGTGAGTACCATGACCAGTGCGAAGAAGATCTACCTCGCCGTGGCGGGCGGGCTCGTTGCCGCGGGTGTTGTCCTCGCGGGCATTGGCTTTATCGCTTCGGGTTTCGACCCGGCCGTGTTCACAACCCATATAGACACACGCGACAGCACCATCGTGCTCGGCGGCGTCGAGGTGGACGACCCGATGGGCCTCCCCCTCATCGAGCAGCTCGCCAATCTGGGCGAGCTCGACACCTCCGGCGTCGCGGATCCCGCCGCGCCCTAGGCGCAGCGAGCCCGGGCGCTCTGCCCGCCAAGCTGCGTAAGCCGGCGAAACCCGAACCTCAACCTCTACGCAACTGGCCCCAAGCCTGCGCCGATTCGCTCTCAGCGCCGCGCGGGGGCCCGTGACGCATGCCCAAAAAGGTACGAGGAGAAAGGAACGCGATGACGACAACCACGCCCTTCCGCCTTCACGGGGCCACGCAGGACCGGAAGCGACTGGGCCGTGCGGTGGGGCTGTGCTTGGATTGGCTACACTGATATGGACAGTTCCGTGAGGGGCGCGAGAGGCGGGACTCTGGGGAGATCTTCGAGGAGGAGTGTCTCGACTGGAAGCGTGGGTTCAGTGGAGCAGGAACCTAATCTCTGTCTCTCTTGCTTTTTTGATTTGTTGAGAAGCCGGCATTTGGGGGCATTTTGGATAGCGAACAGTTCAAACAAGAAGCTGAGAAAATAGAACAAAGCCTGAGTGCCTTGAGAGTCGCCGAGCGCAATGCAGTGATTCCCTTCATGAACGGCGACTTTACCCAATGGGATCTATATCTGGCATCCTCCTCTGAGTATGCGATGAGACTGATAGACGGATTCATCTCCATGCTCGAGTCGAGGAATCTTGTTTGCGTCGCCCAGCTTCTCCGCGCACAGGTTGGAGTCTGCCTGCGGACATTCGCGTTATTCGCCGCGAAAGACCAGGATGACTTTCTCCCAAAAGGCTGCCAAGTACTATGGCGTGAGCGTTGGGGTAGCCATCATTCAGCGTGGATACATCCGGATGCGCATAGATTCAGACGATTCCAACGTTCTCGTATTTCCCGTGCAGGTAATCGAAGAGGGCAAGCGACACCATGCGGTTGCCGCCGACGGTCACGACTCTGTCGGGGTTTTCTGCCGCAAGCTTCCTCTGCGCATCCTGAATCCCCGCCAGGACTTCGTCCTCGGCATAGATGCGAACTGTCTCCCATTTCTCATGTCCAAGTTTTGGGACGCGTTTCACAATGTCGAGTGGGACTCCTGGACAGTCGGATCACGTGGTGGCCCCCTTTGAGAGGGTCACGAGCATCACGGTTCCGTTCTCGGAATTTGCTTCGACCTCTACCGTGCCACCGTGAAGCGCTGCAATCTCCCAAACAAGCGCTAGCCCGAGTCCTGCGCCGCCGTATGCCCTGCTGCGGGATTTATCCAGGCGAAAGAACGGTTGGAAGATGCTCTCACGGTACTGCTTGGGTATTCCCGGGCCCTGGTCCTCGACTCGCAGGAACACGTGGCTGTCGTTGTCGCAGATGGAGACGGTAACGCTCGAGTCGGCGCGGCTATAGCGGATGGCGTTTTCGACCAGGTTGAACACCAGCCGATAGAGGAGCGCATCGTTCCCGATTACTAAAGCGTCTCCAGCACAATTGAGGGCTATGCCCTTATTTTCGGCAAGTGGCGCAAGGTCGGTGAGGACCTCTTCGGACAAGGGACCGAGTTCAACATCGTCCTCGCAAGGAACGCTGCGGAGCTCACTCATCTCGAGTAATACCTTGGTCATTCGAGACATGCGCTCGGTTTGTTCTTGTAGCAGGCCGAGCAGCTCGGCTGTTTCGGGTTGCAAACCGGAGTGCTCAGAGATGAATAGTTCAATCTGTGCTTGCATAAGGGCGAGCGGGGTGCGCAGCTCGTGTGCGGCGTTGCCGGTAAACTGACGCTGCGCAGAGAACCCTTCGCCAAGACGGGCGATCATGTCGTTGAAAGAGGCGCTGCATCGCTGTAGCTCGGTGGGCACATCTTCACTGAGTCTGATTTCGCTTAGGTTGTCAGGCTGCACGCGCTCTACCTGGGCGGCAAAAGCCCGTAGCGGTTTGAGTGCACGGCCGCTCACAAAGTATGCCAGCGCGCCGCCAAGGAGTGTGACTCCAGCCGTGATGTACCAGGTTGTCGTGCCAAAAGACTCCTGTGCGTCGTTTACGACGATCGTGACCTTGTCATCGGGGGTCGCTTTCGTTGGGTCGAACGCCTGGGGCGAATCTTCGCCGGTCGCGTTAAGGGCCGAGATGTCACTGCCGATGGCATCCATGTAGCGCATGCCCGTATAGCCGACCAGGCAGTTTGTCAGCACGCATGCTGCACACGTGAGCAGTGCCGTCATAATCGTTATGCGCCATTGCAGCGAAAACCTTTTCATTCGCTATCCTCCATAACGTAGCCCTCTCCAATCCGATTGCGAATCGGGTCGTACCCCAAAGCGATGCGTAGCTTTTTGCGGAGTGACGAGATGTGAACGCGGATTGCGTTGCTAAAGCTGTTCACGCTGCTATCCCAAACGTGCTCGATAAGCTCCTCTTGACTTACCGGACGCCCCTGATTAAGCATCAGGTATTCCAAGATTCCCGTTTCCTTGCGCGTAAGAGATAAAGCCTCGCTGTCCACGGAAGCGATGCGCGCCTTGGTGTCAAAGCGGAGCTTTCCGCAGGTTAATACTATGTCGCTTTGTGCAAAGCGCCTGAGGGTAAGGCTGCGGATCCTTGCCGCAAGCTCGTCAAGATGAAACGGCTTGGTAAGGTAATCGTTGGCGCCGGCATCGAGTCCGGCGACCTTGTCGGCGACCTCGCCGCGTGCGGACAGAATCAGTACCTTGGTCTCGCAGTCGGTTTTCCTAAGTTCCCTGAGCACGGTCATGCCATCGATACGGGGAAGGTTGAGGTCGAGTACCACGAGGTCAAAGACTTCGACGCCCAGCAGGTCGAGCGCCTCCTGTCCGTCGTGGCAGCAGTCGACGCTGTACGCCAAGTTTCGCAAGCTGCGCGCGATTGCATCGCACAGCGCTCGCTCGTCTTCGACGATCAAAATACGCATAACAGTCTCCTTGCACATTCCAAATCGCGCTTAACACGGATTTTATAGTCGATATGGTCCAATGGTCGCGTAACGAAAGGAGTGGTCAGGTTGTTCAAAGCGGTAAAGCCCGTGGTACAGGTCGCTTTGTTGATCGTCGGAATTGCCATGGTGTGCTTTGGTGTTATGCGTGGCGAGGCGGATGCCGTGCTGGCCAAAGCGATTAGGCTGTGCTTGGAGTGTATCGGAATTGGATAAAAGAGAAAACACTGCGTCGCATGTTTTGGCCCGATTTCGCGGATTCATTCAGGCGGCGGCGACGCTGGTCACCAACATTCACCTGCCAAACTTTGCCAAAGGCGGCATCTACCAGGGCGCGGGAAAAACAGTCTGCGTACCTGGACTTAATTGCTATTCGTGCCCCGCGGCATCGGGTGCGTGCCCCATCGGGTCGTTCCAGTCGGTGGTAGGTTCATCCAAGTTCAACTTTTCTTACTATGTTACCGGTACGCTCATTTTGCTCGGCGTGCTGCTGGGACGCTTTGTATGCGGCTTTCTGTGCCCGTTTGGCTGGCTGCAGGAGCTGCTTCATAAGATTCCCGGAAAAAAGTTCTCCACGAAAAAGCTTAAGCCGCTCACGTACATCAAGTACGTCGTGCTGCTGTTTGCCGTGGTGCTGCTGCCCGTCTTGATGGTTAACGACGTGGGCATGGGCGACCCGTTCTTTTGCAAGTACATCTGTCCGCAGGGTGTGCTCGAGGGCGCCATTCCGCTGGCCATCGCCAATGCCGGCATTCGATCTGCGTTGGGACATCTCTTTACTTGGAAACTTGCCGTTCTCATTGCCGTGGTAGTGCTGAGCGTTTTGTTCTACCGCCCCTTCTGCAAATGGATTTGCCCACTCGGCGCATTCTATGCGCTCATGAATAGGGTGTCCTTGTTGGGGATTCAGGTTGACGCGTGCAAATGTGTCTCGTGCGGCAAGTGCTCAAAGGTTTGTCAGATGGACGTTGATGTGGTCCGCGCGCCCAATCATGCCGAATGTATCCGGTGCGGAAAGTGCATCGGGGCCTGTCCCGTCGATGCCATCAGCTATCGCTATGGCCTGGATGTGTCGGCGGAAAAGCTTCCCTTGACCGCTGATAAAAAGTAAACAAGCTTCGACAAAACGGAGGAATGACTATGAAGCTTTCTAAGATTGCGGCCCTGTTTATGGTGCCGGTATTGGCCTTGTGCCTTGTGGCATGTTCGGCGCCCGGTGGCAATGCGAGCGAATCTGCGAGCTCCGATCCTAAGATCGCAGAACTCACTGCGCAGAAGCCGGCCAATGCCGACGAGGCCGTCGAGCTGTATGCGAAGCTCATGCAGAAGGAGAACGAGATCTTTTCGAGTGATAACGCGCTGTGGGAAAAGGTATTCAATGCGGCAAATAAAGACTCGACAATGATTGAGGACGGCAGCAATTACGGCGATTTCTTGCTCAAGACCATCGACGGCGCCAAGGATGAGTTTACGGCGGATGAGCTTAAGACGCTCAAGGCCGGTGCGCAGCAGATCAAGGAAATCGAGGACAAGCTCGAGAGCTTGGAGAAGGAGTTCCCCGGCTGTGGAAGCACGCCGAGCGCAGGCGAGAGCGTCGATGCTTCGACCGCTGGCATGACGGCTGGTGCCAATGCTTCGAGCGAGGCGACGAAGTTCCCCAGCTTTACGGGCAAGGACCTGGACGGCAACGACGTGAGCAGCGACGAGCTGTTCTCTAAGAACAAGGTCACCGTCATGAACTTCTGGTTCACCACTTGCAAGCCGTGCGTGGGTGAGTTGGGCGACCTTGAGGACCTGAATAAGGAGCTTGCCAAGAAGGGCGGCCAGGTCGTGGGCGTCAATTCCTTTACGCTCGATGGCAACAAGGGCGAGATTGCAGATGCCAAGGACGTACTGAGCAAGAAGGGCGTGACATATAAGAACATCTGGTTCAAGTCG
>CAJMSL010000053.1 GCA_905216045.1 uncultured bacterium | reverse complement strand
CACCTCGTCATGCTCGAACTTAACGACAGTGCCGTTAACGAGAACGCTCTCATCAAAGTCGGTAATCGTAACGTCGAAGAGGATGTACAACTCCTCCTCGTTGACATCGACATGTGAGAATATGGACGAGTTCTGAATCTCACTCAAAGGTGGACCCCTTTCGAACTACGGGGCCCCGATTGCTAGGACCTACAGAAGGGTGCGACAAGCACACAACGTTTAGGAACACTCGGGAGCCGACAGATACTAATGTGACGCTTATGCAATCACGTTCGTATAGGTTACGGGGAAATGAGTTCGATTTCAAGCGTGAACTGCGTTTTTTTACTCGTGTGGAGACTTTTTCGTAATCTTATGAACACACGTCTCCGCAACTTGACGATAACCAGCTAGGCATTCGGCTTTGGGGTAAAGTATCCGGAGCCAACGATTCTAGATCGATTTTTCGAGAAAGGTGCCCGCGTGCTCAAAGCAGTCGTTTTCGATATGGACGAGACGCTTCTCAGCATCAACCTCAACGCGTTCATCCTTCGCTATTTTAAGGATGTCTCTTCGATGCTCGCGGATATCGGGCGCCGCAGCCGCGGTGGCACGATGGCACGCCTCGGCACCATCCTGGTCGACCTCAACGCCAATCGCCGCAGCGGCACGGACAACCGAACCAATCTTGAGTTTTACCAAGAAGAGGTCGAGCGCCGATGCGGGATCCGCCTCTCCGATCCCCTCATCTACGAGGCGTTTACCTACTATGACCGCGAAGTTCTTCCGTACAAGAACGACGATGTCATTAACGCCCACGCCATGCCGGGCGCACACGCCGCGCTTCAGGCCGTACAGGACGCAGGACTACGCTGCGCGCTCTTCACCAACCCCAGCTTTACGCAGGGAGCCATCGAGTGCCGCATGGGTTGGGGCGACCTGACCGACGCCCCCTTTGAGCTCGTCACGCACATGGGAAACACCACCCGCTGCAAGCCCGATGCCACCTATTATCTTGAACAGCTTCAGGTGATGGGGCTCAAGCCGCACGAGGTCCTTATGGTGGGCAACGATCCCAAGCGCGACTTCCCGTCCCCCGATTGTGGCATCCAAACCGCCTTTGTGGGCCAGGGCAAGCCCAGCCGAGCCACCTGGCGCGGAACCATGGAAGACTTCGCCCGCGACTTCAACGCCGTAATCGAAGCCTTCTACGAACACCAAGTAGCCGACGAACTGTCGTAGGACCCCTCGCTCCAAACCAAATATCGCCGCAGGTTGAGCACAAGTCAGCGAAACTGCCCCTACCCGCGCAATGTGCCATGAAAGAGGCGGGCATAGGCCTTCTGGCCATGCCCGACGAATGAAAGGCAGATTGCCGCGTAGGGGCGTTTGCAGCGTCGACTGGTTACGCGGTTTGGTAAAACCGCGTAACTAGCACACCTGGGTTTTGCCGATCATGATGTTGAGGATCTCGATGTCGGTGTCCTTCATGCCCACGCGGCCTACGTAGCCCATACTGGCGATCGTCTGCTCAACGGTATCTTGGATCAGGCCCTCGCCGGCGCGGAAGCCGCGGCCTTGCATGGCCATATCGTGGCCCAGAATCGCCGCATCGCCGGCAGCCGAGATCATGGCGGCACAGCTCGCCTTGGCGCCGTCGCACACGATGCCGCCCACGTTGCCAAGCGTATTCGAGACCGTCGCGCCAATCTGTTCGCGCGTGCCACCGCACAGCCAGGTAATCGCAGCGCCGGCACCGCACGCAGCGCAAATAGCACCGCAAAACGCCGAGAGCGCACCAATATAGCTCTTGATATGCACGGCGATAAGATCGGACAGCATCACGGCGCGCACCAGGCGCTCGTGGTCGCAACGCAGGTACTCGGCATACTCCATGACGGGCAATGCGCAGGTAATGCCCTGATTGCCCGAGCCGCACACAATGGCGACCGGCAGCGCGCAACCGTTCATGCGGGCGTCGGACCCGGCGGCCGCACGGGCACGGGCGCGGCAGGCGACGTCATCGGCACGAGCACCCAGCAGCGTACGGCCCACCTCGGCGCCCCAAGCGTGCGCGAGACCCTCGGCACTGATCGCGCCATTCAGCTCAATCTGACGCTCAACGGCAGCGCGGGCGTCCTCAATGTCACCGTCCTCGACAAAGTCGATGATGGTCTCGATCGACATGGGCGTGTCGACGTTATCTGCCGCACGCTCGGCCACCACGCGCTCGGCGCAGGCGGCGCACTCCCCCGCCGACTTACCGCATACCGGAATACCGTCGAGCGTATGGCACGTGACATTAGTGTGGTGATCGGTAATCTCGACGACCGCGGTATGGCCCCCGGCCGTCGCAGTCACCTTGATGTAGAGGTTGGGCACACCCTCGACAAGCGACACATCGCAGTAGCCGGCGTCGGCGAGGAGCTCGGACACGCGCGCACGGTCTTTATCGTCAACGCTCTCGAGCACCTCGAGCGCGCTCTTGGCGTCGCCGCCCACGGCACCCAGCACGGCCGCAGCCTCAATACCATGCATTCCGCCCGAATTGGGCACGGTCACGCTCTTAACGTTCTTGATGATGTTGCCCGAGCAGGCAACGTCCATGTGATCGGGTTCGCAACCGAGCGTCTGGCTCGCCAGCGCCGCTGCATAGGCAACGGCAATGGGCTCGGTGCAGCCGAGTGCACAGACAAGCTCGCGGTTCAAAACATCGCAAAACGCGGCATCACGGATGGAATCGGTAGGCATAGGTATCTCCTGCTTGCATAACGGGCTGGGCTCTCAAAAAAGTTAGCTCCTTTATTTGATAACAATGCATCAAAAACCGCAACCATGGTTCCGGCAGACGGCGCTCAAGCGCAAACTGACGACATTCATTCACGAGAAGCCAGTCTTGTTGCCTGCTAAAGCGTTTGACCAAAAAACGCTCGAGCGTTTACGCAAAAGTCGCGCTATCATGCAGTCGAACGCGGTAAAACCTTTAGCAATCTCGCCGCACAGACCAGAGAGGAACCATCCATGAAGATCGGTATCGGTAACGACCACGCCGCCGTCGAGCTCAAGAACATCATTTCCGAGCACCTGAAGGAGCGCGGCTGCGAGGTCGTGAACTTTGGCACCGACACCTCCGAGAGCTTTGACTACCCCATCGCCGGCTACAAGGTGGGTAAGGCCGTTGCCAACGGCGACGTCGATCTGGGCATCCTCATCTGTGGCACCGGCGTCGGTATCAGCCTGGCTGCCAACAAGGTCGAGGGCGTACGCGCCGTCGTGTGCTCCGAGCCCTTCAGCGCCAAGCTCTCCCGCATGCACAACAATACCAACGTGCTCGCTTTTGGCGCCCGCGTCGTGGGCTCCGAGCTCGCCAAGATGATCGTCGACGAGTGGCTCGACGCCGAGTTTGAGGGTGGTCGTCACGAGCGTCGCGTTAACCTCCTCAACGAGATCGATCACACGCGCGCCCTTAAGATCGTCGAGGAAGCCTAAACTATTCAGTGCCACAAGCTAACAGCAGGGGCCCGCTCGGAACACATGTCCGAGCGGGCCCCTGCATAGATTTTGGAATAAAAGGGCGCCGCGGATGGAGTTCCGCGGCGCCCAAGCCACACGCTAACAGCTTTAAGGAGTCAAAGCTGGTTTAGCCAAAGAAGCGCTTGATCTCAATCTCGGCGTTCTCCAAACAGTCGGAGCCGTGGATCACGTTGGCGTTGACATCGACGGCAAAGTCGCCGCGGATGGTACCAGGAGCAGCGTCAAGCGGGGTGGTAGCGCCCATGAGGGTGCGCATCTTAGCAACAGCGGAGAGACCGGAAACGACCATCTTGACGACCGGACCGCTCGTCATAAAGTCGCAGAGACCGCCAAAGAAGGGCTTGTCGGCCAGATGGGCGTAGTGCTCCTCGACGGTAGCGCGCTCGAGCGTGGTCATCTCCATGCGCTCGATGACAAGACCGCTGCGCTCAATGCGAGCAACAATCTCGCCGATTTTGCGATCGCGCACGGCGTCGGGCTTAATCATGATGAAGGTCTTCTCGATAGCCATAAAAGTAGCCTTTCAAGTAGGTTCGCGCGTGCCCAAGTCCCATTCCGGCACCCGCCTGGACTGCATCGTAACAGAGTTTTAGCTGCAGTTAAACAAAAAGCTGTTTATTGAAACGCTGCAATTTATTAAAGCGCTCCATATGTGTCACTTCTGTTTCGAAGCCCGATTAGAGTACCATCCGACCGCCCATCAACCGCATCGAACAGAGCAGGCGGTCGGTTGCCGCCCGCGAACGTAACCCCTTCACAACCTGCCCAAAGGTCCTACAGAAGTTCTCGACAAGCCCCTCCCCCATAGCAACAAAATACGGGCGTCCGCATCAGCAGACACCCGTAAAAGCAAAAACGATTTATCGATAAATGGCCAAAACGGCTTCAGCCAAATCCCTACTTTACCCCGTGGCCCATCTCGACGACCTTAGTCAGTGACCCAAACACACCCTCGTCAGCCACGAGCTGTGCCTCGGCGCGATCAAGCTGCACGGCAACGGCGGCAGGGGCGGTGCCGCCCTCGGTCGTGCGCGCGGCGACAATCGACGGGATGTCGAGCGCCTCGGTAATGTCGCGCTCAAAGAGCGGGCTTGCCTCATGGAACACCTCAAACGGCAGGTCCTCAAGATTGCAGCCGCGCTTCTCACACATCAGAACCAGATGCCCCACCACGGCATGAGCCTCACGGAACGGCAGACCACGCTTAGCCAGGTAATCGGCAACATCGGTGGCGGCAAGGTGACCCACGCCGCACTCGCGCGCCATGGCATCCTCGTTGACGGCCCAAGTCGAAATCATACCGGCCATAACCGACAGGCACTGCATGAGCGTATGGGCGGTATCGAGCGCGCCCTCCTTGTCCTCCTGCAAATCCTTGTTATAAGCAAGCGGCAGGCCTTTCATGGTCACGAGCAGCTGCACCAGGTTGCCATACACACGGCCGCTCTTGCCGCGAATAAGCTCGGCAAAGTCGGGATTCTTCTTCTGCGGCATGATAGACGAGCCGGTGGAGTAGGAGTCTGAAAGCGTGATAAAGCCAAATTCGGAGCTCGACCACAGCACGATCTCCTCGGAAAGACGCGACAGGTGCATCGCCATGACGGATCCGGCGTAATGCAGATCGAGCAGGAAATCACGGTCGGAAACCGCATCGAGCGAGTTGGGAATCACGCCCGCAAAGCCAAGTTCGGCAGCCGTCATCTGGCGATCGAGCGGATAGCTCGTACCGGCAAGCGCGGCAGCACCCAGCGGGCAGTTGTCGGCGGCATCAAAGGCGGCCTTCAGGCGCGTAAAGTCGCGCGCGAACATCCAGGAATACGCCAGCAGATGATGCGAGAGCAGCACGGGCTGAGCGTGCTGCATATGCGTGTAGCCCGGCAGAATCACCTTGTCGTACTTCTTGGCCGCATCCACCAGCACATGGCGCAGCTCAAGATTGGCCTCCATGAGCTCCTTGGCCAGCGCCTTGACGCCCAGGCGCGTATCGGTCGCCACCTGGTCGTTGCGCGAACGGCCGGTATGCAAGCGCTTACCGGCCTCGCCGATGCGACGCGTCAGCTCGCTCTCGATGGACATATGAATGTCCTCGTCGTTGATATCGAAGGTAAAGTTGCCGGCATCGATATCCTGTTCGATTCCGGTCAGGCCCTTGGCAATCGCCTGCTCGTCCTCGGCACTGATGATGCCCTGGGCCGCCAGCATCTTGGCATGTGCCTTAGAACCGGCGATATCCTGCTTATAGAGATGCTTGTCGACCGGCAGCGACGCACCAAACTCCTGCGTGACCTCGGCCACGCCCGCCTCAAAACGACCGCCCCAAAGAGCCATGGAACCGTCCCCTTTCATCAAATACCAAAACAAGCGCCCAAAGCAATGCGCCATATCGCTAAAGCGATTTTTCAACCGCTAGTTTTACACATTCCCCACCGTGTGCGGAGCCATGTAGCTAATTTGCAAAGAAGTGACGCGCCATGCACTTGGCGCCCAACGTCTCCCTCCGGATGTTGCCCTGCGAACCATCGATCCAGGCCTTCAGGCTCATAGGGACGTCCTCGACCCTTGCAGCATCGAACTCGGGCGCGAGGGCAAGTAAAGCATGCGCGATAGCATTGAACATAATGGATACTCCTCATATATATAGGCGCAGAGCCGCCAAATTGATAGAAGGAGCCCCGCCGGACAACCCCGGCGGGGCACGGACTCAGCCGCAGACGCGGCATCATATATGCGGGCGGAACGTAGGGGCCACCGATGTTAAGAAGTGTCAGCAAGCATAACGAAAGGTAGGGACCCCGTGCGCCCGTTATGTATCACGCGGATGGGCCGCGCGGATACCAAGGGAAGGAGGCGCTAGGCCTGGGCGGCAGCAGAGCTGGGGCCCTGGACCTTTGCCCACGTCTTGAGCGACAGCGTATCGATCTCGATAAAGCCGGCGCTGGCCTTCTCGTCAAACGTGGTGTCGCGGTCGTAGGTAGCCAGACCGTAGTCGTAGAGGCTGAAGGGGCTCTTGCGGCCGACGACATGGCAGTTGCCCTTAAAGAACTTCAGACGGACAGTGCCGGTCACGAACTTCTGGGTATCGGCCATAACGGCGTCGAGCGCGTATTTGAGCGGGCTGTACCACTGGCCGTTGCACACGGCGGTGGCCCAATCCTGCTCGAGCTTGATCTTGGTCTTGAGCAGGTCGCCCTCGACGCAGATGTCCTCGAGCGCCTTGTGGGCGGTAATGAGCGTCAGGGCGCCGGGAACCTCATAGCACTCGCGGCTCTTAAGGCCCACCAGACGATCCTCGACCAGGTCAAGACGGCCAAAGCCGTTGTCGCCCGAAATCTTGTTGAGGGCGATGACGATCTCGGAGAGCTTCATCTTCTTGCCGTCGACGGCGACAGGCTTGCCGGCCTCAAACTCGATCTCGGTATAGGTCGGGGCGTCAGGCGTGTCCTCGGGGTTCTTGGTCATAACCCAAGCGTCATCGAGCGGCGCATTCCAAGGGTCCTCCAGGTGACCGCACTCGATGGCGCGACCCCACAGGTTGTCGTCGATGGAGTAGGGGTTATCGTTGGCACCCTCGGGAACCGGCACGTTGTGGGCGTGGGCATAGGCGACCTCGTCGGGACGGCACTTCAGATCCCACTCGCGCACCGGGGCGATAACCTTGAGCTCAGGGTCGAGGGCCTTGACGGCAGCCTCAAAACGAACCTGGTCGTTACCCTTGCCGGTGCAGCCGTGGGCGACGTAGGTCGCGCCAAACTCGTGGGCGACCTCAACAAGCTTCTTGGCAAGCAGCGGGCGAGACAGGGCGGAGAGCAGCGGATACTTGTTCTCGTACATGGAGTTTGCTGCGATGGCTTTGGTCAGGAACTCATCGGAGAACTCGTCGCGCAGGTCGAGCACCTGGCAATCGAGAACGCCCAGGTCGAGCGCCTTCTGCTTCTTGGCATCCAGTCCGGTCTCTTCCTGGCCCACGTTGCCGCAGACGCAAACGACATCGAGATTCTTCTCGTCCTGGAGCCACTTGACACATACGGATGTATCAAGACCACCGGAATATGCGAGAACGACTTTTTCCTTGCTCATGGCTGTTTCCTTTCGCCCTTGGTAGCTAGTTAGAACATCGGTCAGTTGCAAGTCATTTCAAGGTCATATACCGTGCAATATCAGGTTAAATAGCAAAAATCAGCACATACATGCCCTAGAAACATGCAGCAATGTCGTGCTAAAACCCAACGACCTCAAAATGACTCTGTTGAGGCAATTCGCCCCATGCGGACAGAGACGATTGTTATCGTCGTCGGGAAATTGCGCGCTGGCGTCGGATGGCATTGTCTGCAGTGGTGATGATCTTTACGAACTGCATCTGCCTCTCCTTTCACGTATCGCCGGGCGCAATTCAAATATCGTAAACGGTACCTTTTACTCGGTAAGCGGTTGTTTTTCCGTCTCCGTTTTCGATGGTCGCTATATTACGCTAAAGTGCCCGCGGCACAAGCGACAAATTCAAATTTCTGAAAAGTTTTTTCATTACTTTGTGAAGCGTGGTGCAAATACGCACCATTCCTGCGAAAATACGCTCGACTACTAGTTGATGGTTATAACGTCTGAAACAATCTCGAAACGAAAGGCGCATTTTTATGCAAACTTACGAATCGGACGCCAACATCGGCAACATTAAGATTCTCGCCGTCGATATGGACAAGACGCTGCTGACCGACGAGCGTGTGCTGCCCCAGGGTCTCGACGAGCGTCTGGACAAGCTCGCCGACGCCGGCATCGTATTCTGCCCCGCCAGCGGACGTCCCGCCCCCAAGCTCGAGGAGATGTTCGAGGGCATCAAGAACCGCCTCGCCTTTTGTCCCGACAACGGAGCTTGCGTGATCTATCGCGGCAGCTATATCTATAAGAGCAATATTGACGTGGAGCTGTATCAGCAGGTCTTGAACCGTGCCTCGGAGGATCCTCGCGCTGTCCCCGTCCTGTGCTGCTTCGACGAGTTCTACGTGCTTGCCCGCGACCATCAATACCACGACGAGATCAGCGTCTACTACAACACAATCAACTACGTAGACAGCTTTGAGGGCATTGATTTCGAGTCCAACAAGATTTCGGTCTTCTTCCCCGGCTACGACGCCGAGCCCGCTTTCCGCGAGACCTATAGCCCCGAGTTCTCGGACAAACTCTACGTCACCAACGCTGGGCGCGAGTGGATCGACTTTATGAACCTGGGCGTCGACAAGGGCGCCGGCGTCGCTCACCTGTGCGAGCACCTGGGCATCGATATTGCCGATGCTGCCGCCGTGGGCGACACCTACAACGACATCCCCATGCTGGAGCGCGTCGGTCACAGCTTTATCGTGGACAATGCCGAGGAGCATATGAACGCGCATGCTAAGTGGCGCATTCCGAGCAACAACGACGGGGGCGTACTGACGCTCATCGACGCCATCTTGGCGGCTCGGTAGCCGTCCCATCGGGCCTGGCCGGGCGGCACGGGTTAACTTTTCGCTCGGTCAGGTCCTGCGCAAGACGAAAGCCACATTAAGTGGCTTTCTTTGCGTGCGGAATCTACGAAAAGTTAACCCGTGCCGCCCGGCCAGGCCCTAGGTTTACTTACCTGCCGCCAAGATGGCGTCTTGAGTGTCTAGATACTTAGGCTGAATTTAATTGAACGAAGGGGGCTCCTTGTTGGCAAGGAGCCCCCTTCTGCTTTTGGTTACTTTGGAACTGTGGTTACTTTCCTATTTCGCGTCGGCCCAGGTTATGCCGGTGCTGGCTTCGGCGATTAGGGGTACGCGTAGGTCTACGACGTGCTCCATGACGTCACGGACCATGGCGGTGAGGCGCTCGACTTCGTCGACGGGGCACTCAAAGTCCAGTTCGTCGTGTACCTGCAGGATCATGTGGGCGGCAAAGCCCTCTTCTTCCAAGCGGCGGCTTACGCGGGCCATGGCGATCTTGATGATGTCGGCCGCGGTGCCCTGCATGGGGTGGTTCATGGCCGTGCGTTCGCCAAAGCCGCGAAGCTGCGGATTTTTGGCCTTGAGCTCGGGAATATGGCGTCTGCGGCCGTACATGGTCTCGGCGTAGCCCGTCTGCTTAGCACGCGCCACCACGTTGTCGAGGAACGTGCGCACGCCCGGATAGGCCTCGTAGTAGCGGTCGATCATGTCGCGCGCCTCGGCCATCGAGATATGCAGCGACTGCGACAGGCCGTAGGCCTGCTGGCCATACACGATGCCAAAGTTCACGGCCTTGGCGCGACTGCGCAGGTCGGGCGTTACCTCGGACACCGGCACACCAAACACGCGCGCCGCCGTCTCGGCATGGAAGTCCTCGCCCTCGTTAAAGGCGCGCACCAAGTGCTCGTCACCCGAGAGATGTGCCAGCAGACGCAGCTCGATCTGCGAGTAGTCCACCGCCAAAAAGACGCTTCCCTCGCCTGCCGAAAACGCCGTCTTGACGGTACGCCCCAGCTCCGAGCGCGTCGGAATGTTTTGCAGATTAGGGTCGCTCGAAGACAGACGCCCCGTCGCGGTGATGGTCTGGTTGTACGTGGTGTGCACACGACCGTCACCGCGGCGCAGCGGGCCCAACGTGTCCAGATAGGTTGACTTGATCTTGGACTTCTCGCGCCAGTCTAAGATCAAACGAACAATCTCGTGGTCACGGGCAAGATCACTCAGTACCTTGGCATTGGTCGAATAGTAACCGCGCTTGGTCTTTTTGAGACCCTTGGTCGGAAGGCCCATCACATCAAAGAGCACATGCGAAAGTTGCATGGGGCTGCCGATGTTAAAGGTCTCGTCACCGGCAAGGTCGCGAATGCTTCGTTCGACCTCGGTGATCTGGGTCGCCAGACCCTCGGACAGACTGTGCAGGCGGTCGGGGTCCACGAGCATGCCCGCGCGCTCCATCTTGGCAAGTACCGGAACGAGCGGCATCTCGATGCCATCGAACACGTTGGCGGCGTTCTCACGGGCCATGCACTCGCGCAACGGCGCCACGAGCGCCAGCGTCAGAGCCGCAGTACGGGCGGCAGGCGCCGGAGCGTCCTCACCAGCACCCTCTGCACCGCGCGCCGCAGGCAACGCCATCTGCAGATAGGTATCGGCCAGATATGCCTCATCGAACTCGGAGCGATCGGAATCCAGCAGATAGGCAGCGACCACGGTATCGAAGATACGCGTGGAATCGGCAGCGAGCGGATCCATGAGCTCGGGCTCAGAAGAATCGATGGGCGAAAGCTCGTGCAGCAGCGCTTTCGTATCCGGGCTCGCCACGCGGCCCTCCATAAACAGGCGCGCAAGCACGCCGGCGATCACACCGTGAGCGAAGTTGAAGCCCTCAACCTCAGCCGCCGCACAGCTGTCGCCCTCCTCGAGCGCGAACAGGCCCTTGGACGTCGCCAACCACAGCGTGCGCGTCAGCCCAAAGAGCGCGCCCTCTTCCTTGTCGTCGTCCACCACGGCGGCGACCCACTCGCCGGCATCAATCGCGCGGGAGACCTCAGTCGCAACGGCACCAAGCGCGTCGGCATCGCCGGCGGCTGCGCGAACCATAGCAGGTATCTCAAACACACTGGAGGCAGCAGCCCCGCCCTCGCCGCCGATCAGCGCCAAGAAACGGTTCTGCATGGCGGTGATACCAAGCGTACCCAGCGCCGCGGAAACCTCATCGGCAGAAAACGCCGGGAAGGACGTCGCCTCAAAGTCGAGCTCGACGGGCGCATCGGTGCGAATTGTCGCAACCTTGCGGCTCAGTAGTGCGTCATCGATGTGTGCACGCAGGTTCTCGCCCATCTTGCCCTTGCCCTCATCGGCATGCGCGCTGACTTCGTCCACGCAACAGTACTTCTCAAAGAGCGCGCTCGCCTATTTGGGACCGAAG
>CAJMSL010000052.1 GCA_905216045.1 uncultured bacterium | reverse complement strand
ACGAGACCACCTGACTTTCTTCGTTCTGGGCTTCCGAGGAGGACACATACGCGTTTTTGGCCATGCACGGCCGCGGCGACGACTACCGCGAGCTCAAGCCCGCCGATGTCGCCTACTACGACGGCTGCGTCGAGGTCGATCTGTCGAGCATCAAGCCCATGATCGCGCTGCCGTTCCATCCTTCCAACGGCTTTGAGATTGACGAGCTCAACGAGAACCTCGAGGACATCCTGCACGAGGTGGAGCTCGAGGCCGCCAAGATCGGCGAGGGCAAGACGCACTTTAGCCTGCTCGACAAGATCGTCGACGGCAAGCTGCACGTGCAGCAGGGCGTTATCGCCGGCTGCTCGGGCGGCAACTACGACTCCGTGGTCCAGGCTGCCCGCGTGCTCAAGGGCGCCAACACCGGCTGCGGCGAGTTCTCGCTGTCGGTCTATCCCACGAGCCAGCCCGTGGCACTCGAGCTTACACGCCGCGGCTACATCTACGACCTCATGGAGGCCGGCGCGATCGTGCGCACGGCGTTCTGCGGCCCGTGCTTCGGCGCCGGCGACACGCCCGCCAACAACGGCCTTTCGATCCGCCACACTACGCGCAACTTCCCCAACCGCGAGGGTTCCACGCCGGGCAATGGCCAGCTGAGCGCCGTGGCCCTGATGGACGCCCGCTCCATTGCGGCGACGGCTGCCAACGGCGGCGTCCTGACGCCGGCGACCGACCTGCCCGAGGAGACTTGGGACGAGGCCTGCGAGTACACCTTTGACGACGCGCCGTACAAAAAGCGCGTGTACTGGGGCTTTGGCAAGGCGGAGCCTGCCGACGAGCTGGTCGAGGGTCCCAACATCAAGCCGTGGCCCGCGATGGAGCCGCTCGGCGACGATATCCTGCTCAAGGTGTGCTCCAAGATCATGGATCCGGTCACCACGACCGACGAGCTCATTCCTTCGGGCGAGACGAGCTCCTTCCGCTCCAACCCGCTGGGCCTGGCCGAGTTTACGCTCAGCCGTCGCGATCCGGCCTACGTGGGTCGCTCCAAGGAGGTCGACGCCGTGGAGAAGCGCCGCGTTGCCGGCGAGGCAGCAGGCGATCTGGCGGCACTCGATGCCGAGCTTGCGGGCGTGTTTGAGGCGCTGGTCGGCGCGGGTGTCGCGGCCGATGCCAAGGCGACTGAGTACGGCTCCATGCTCTATGCCAAGAAGCCCGGTGACGGTTCCGCCCGCGAGCAGGCCGCGAGCTGTCAGCGCGTGATCGGCGGTCTGGCCAACATCGTCCACGAGTACGCCACCAAGCGCTATCGCTCCAACGTGATGAACTGGGGTATGGTGCCCTTCCAGATGGAGGCCGAGCCCAGCTTTGAGGTGGGCGACTATGTCTTTGTGCCGGGTATCCGTGCCGCGCTCGACGGTGACCTAAAGGACATCGCCGCCTACGTGGTGCGCGCCGACGGTGCGGTCGAGCAGATTGAGCTCTACATTGCCGATATGACGGCAGAGGAGCGTGCCATCGTCAAGGCCGGCTGCCTGATCAACTACAACAAGTTCAAGGCCGCTGCCGAGTAACGCACTTAATTGTCCGCCCGGGGCTTACCCTTTCCCGCCCGCTCACGCGCTTCGCGAGGGTCGCGTTCGGGAAAGGGTAAGCCCCGGGCTACATTTCTGCGTTCTCGTTGGGTCTTGAGGGACGCTAATAAATAGACTTGCTTGATGCCGCCTCTGTTATCGGGGCGGCTTCTTTTGTCGAAAACCACCATGAAGGGGTAGGCGCCTTTGCGGTGGTTCCGTTTGTCTCGACCTGTAACATCTGGGCCCCTATTTGACGAGCGGTTGTTACAGATTGAGACAAACGATCGCCGCCGATCATTTCATCTCAATCTGTAACATCTAGGATCGAAAAGGGCCGCTAGATGTTACAGATCGAGACAGTGGAACATCGGAGCCGAAACCACCACAAAGGTGCCTGCCCGGCGGGTCCTTATTTCGATGGGGTCCAGGTTATTTCATCGTCAAATAGCCAAGTGCGTGCCGAGCCACTGTTGCGCGCTGTCTGCGGATCGGACTCGCAGGTTTGTTCGTAGGCATCCTCGGTACACCGATCCATAAAATCGACGACTGCCGTCTGGTCGCCCTCCATGACGTAGATTACGTCGCCATCCGAGATATAGACCCCCGGTCCTTCATTGTCCACGCAGCCGGGGTCGTATGAGACGTTGCACAATTTGCTCCCGTTTGCCGCATCGAGCTCAAGGGTCGAATGATACCCGCCAACCATTTGGCCGTTCTTGGCTCGATATGTTGCGGCGCCGTACCACCGCTTAAACGTCTTGCCTTTGAGTAAACTGGTTGCCTTACCGATAAGCTGCTCATCTTGGGTATAGCGCGTGGCTCCAAGTTCGATTCGGGGATAGTTACTGACCCCAAGCGCTGCGGGCGTACCGTCGAAATCGACGGTGATCGAATCGGGTTTGACGATATCGGTGAGGATTTCGATGGGGTAGCTTACGGTTTCAACCGCCGCCTGCGTTGCCGAGGCAGGGAGAAATGCGAGATAGATAATTCCTACGCCGACTGCGGTAATCGCAAACGCTAAGACGAGCAGGCCGATATAGGTGGAGCGTTTCACGGCGGGTACCTCGCAAACAGTATGCATTCATTAAGATAAGTGATACCAGCTTACGACAATATTCAAAAGAAAGCGATCGGTCGAAATGACGGGGCGAAAAGGCCCTATTGGGCTTCGATTTGACCTCTAATAGGAATATTTGCCCCACTCATTCTGGGCGAGAGGTCAATAATTCAGTTCACGAGTCTTGAGCGATACTATTCTCACTAAACTCACTATTTTCACAGTAAGCACTATAAATACGATAGGGAGGACGACGAGAACGTTGTGACGTGCGATAGCTAAGCCGTTTAAGCCGGACTCTGACCTTGAATCTCCGCCTCTATCTGTGCGAACGGGCTATTGTCGGTTCTCGATTCCATCGCTGCGTTTTCGTTGGGTCTTGAGGGACGCTAATAAATAGACTTGCTTGATGCCGCCTCTGTTATCGGGGCGGCTTCTTTTTGGCGAAAACCGCCACAAAGGGGACAGGCACCTTTGTGGCGGTGGGGACGAGCTCGATGTTGGTGTGATCGTTGAGCGGCATGTTAATGGGCACCTCTACAGAATTTCATCTGGGCTGGCGGGTTTGGTTGTTTTGGGGATGCCGAGTTTGGATGACGCGAAATCGTCAACATTGTCCTTAATTCCGTCTTTGGTGTAGACAGTGACCATATAGGTGCTGTGTCCGAATTCGCCCTTGTCGCGTGTTGCCCAGGCATCCCAGTAGGCGGCCCCGTTTCGCCCTTTGATTTTTCCGACACGGCGGAGTTCTGTTCGCTTTAATTTCTGGTTGCTATAGATGGTTCGACCGGCTTCCGCGGTGAGCCCGCACTGTCCAAGCAGCTTGTCGAGGACTTGGTTCATGTGGCGCTCATCGGTGTTTGGTGCGTAGTCGTAGGCGAGGGTGATGGAGTCAAGGGGCTGGTCGTCGATCAGACAATTCATTGTCTGAGGTTCGAGGCAGAAATAAGGAGAGCATCCGTCGACCTTGCCGAGCAACGGTAACTTGGACTGCCAACTTCCGGTGGGAATTGCATATTCGTAGAACACGCCACGGCAGACAAAGGAGAGCGAGGTGGCACGCGAGCCGGCGTCGATCATCCCGCAAAGATCGAAGAGCGAGGCGATACCAAAAGAAAAGGGCGTGATGACGATAAGGAAGAGCATCACGATGGGTATGGCGAGAATGGCGATGACGTTGCGACCGGTGGAATGAGACGGCTTCATATGCGCTCCTCGAGACAAAGAGCTGTTGAGGATAGGCAGAAATGGATATGTTCAGAGAACAATTCAAGTTTAATCTCATGGCGTGAGATGGTCGACCGTTAGCGTCGAAAACCACCACAAAGGTGCCTGTCCCCTTTGTGGTGGTGGGGAGCGCGCGGCTTCTTTGGTGATAGTGTTAGCCGGCGGTATCATTAGGACAAATGGCGCGGGTTTGCATTGTGAGGTGCTTTGCTGTGAGAAGTCCTGCCCGTATTGGATTGATTGTCTTGGCGCTTGCGATCGCTGTGGTTGGCGCGGGCGCTGTCGGTATGGCATTTCTACCTGCTGCGGTGACGGAGCCGGTGGTCAAGCCTGTGACTCAATCTGTCGAACTTCTGACCGGCGACGACAAGCCTGAGACCATTACCGTTGATTTTGATGAGCAACCGGCTGCGCTGGGCATTAGTAATTATCCACGCATTCAGCTTGGGGCTATGCGCTATACCACGGATTCTGGTCTGATCGACAGGGCGTCCGAGCTGCTCAAGGGCAAAATCTTTAAGCGCTGGTATGGATATGCGTCCTATCGGGCAAAAGCGAACGACATGGTTGGCGGATGCCACTCTTCCATCGAGCTGGACACTGCAAACGGCGCAAAGTTATGTGATGTCTCGTACGATCCGGGCTACGAGGACAATGAGGGTCCGGGCATCTACATCATGGACGGCGATGTCGCCTATGTCATGGAGGGCGACCAGACCGAGCTCAACGATTTTATGGGCCAGTGTATCCAAGATGCCTATAAACAGACCTGCTTGCCTGACCCGCAGGCTGCACGCGATAGTGGGTCTGCCCGTACATGGCTGTTCGAGGATGAGATGCCCTGGACCGTCGAATCGGGAAGTACGGGTCCGGCGAAGGAGTAGAGACCGCGACCACCACAAAGGTGTCTGTCCCCTTTGTGGTGGTTTGCATGTCGTGGGAACACTCAGAAAATCTTATATATAGAGACTTAGATTTATGTATAAGATCGCACAAAGCTGGCAACAATACTTCTCGAACAACGTGAAGCCGCCCCGTAGGGCGGCCGCCCCAAGAGAGGTGATTCCATGAGAATCGATAAGCTAGCAATGACGTCGCGCGAGGCGTTGCAGACCGCCATGAGCACGGCTGCCGATGCGCAGGCCGGCGCGGTGGAGCCGATTCACCTGCTGTCTGCCCTGCTCGGTGCCGGCGAGCGCAATATCTCCGTGATCATCGAGCGCATCGGCGCTGATCCGGCCCAGCTCGCACGCTCCACGCAGGATGCCGTCGACCGCGCGCCCAAGGTTTCGGGCGAGGGTCAGCAGATGGGCCTGTCCAACGAGCTCGTCCGCGTCATCGAAAAGGCCGAGAAGAAGGCCACCAAGATGGGCGACAGCTTTGTGGTGACCGAGCATCTGCTGATGGCGCTTGCCGAGGACAAGGGCGAGGCTGGTCGTGTACTGCGTGACGCTGGCGTGACCAAGGAGCGCATCGAGCAGGTCTACGAGGAGCTGCGTGGCGATGACCGCGTGACGTCTGCCGAGGACAAGACCCAGTTTGAGGCGTTGGAGCAGTACGGTCGCAACATCTGCGATCTTGCCCGCGCCGGTAAGCTCGACCCGGTCATCGGCCGTACCGACGAGATCCGCCGTACCATTCAGGTTCTGTCCCGCCGCACCTAGAACAACCCCGTGCTCATCGGTGAGCCGGGCGTCGGTAAAACGGCTATCGTCGAGGGCATCGCCCAGCGTATCGTGGCCGGCGATGTGCCGAGCACCCTGCGCGACCGCGACCTCATCGAGCTCGACATGAGCGCGTTGGTCGCCGGCGCCAAGTACCGTGGTGAGTTCGAGGACCGCTTAAAGGCCGTGCTCAAAGAAGTGCAAAAATCCGAAGGTAAGGTCATCCTGTTCATCGATGAGCTTCACACCATTGTGGGCGCGGGTGCCACCGAGGGCTCCATGGACGCAGGCAACATCCTCAAGCCGGCGCTCGCCCGTGGCGACCTGCATGCGATCGGCGCGACCACGCTCGACGAATACCGCAAGTACATCGAGAAGGACGCGGCGCTCGCCCGTCGTTTCCAGACCGTTATGGTGAGCGAGCCTACCGTCGAGGACACCATCTCGATTCTGCGTGGCCTCAAGGAGAAGTACGAGATCTTCCACGGCGTGCACATCACCGATAGCGCGCTCGTGGCCGCCGCCGACCTCTCCGATCGCTATATCGCCGACCGCTTCCTGCCCGACAAGGCCATCGACCTGGTCGATGAGGCGGCAAGCCGCCTGCGCATGGAGCTCGACAGCATGCCGGTCGAGATTGACGCCACCACGCGTCAGCTCACCCAGCTGCAGATCGAGGAGCAGGCGCTCATGAAGGAGACCGACGACGCCTCCAAGGAGCGTCTGGAGGCCCTGCGTCAGGAGATCGCCGAGGTCCAGGAAAAACTCAACGTGCAAAAGGCTGGCTGGCTCAACCAGAAGAACGCCATCGACCACGTGCAAGAGCTCAAGGGACAGCTCGACGAGGCCAGGAGCGAAGAGGAGCGCGCGACGCGCAATGGTGATCTGGGCCGTGCGTCCGAGCTGCGCTACTCCGTGATTCCGGGCCTGCAACAGCAGATTCAGGATTCCGAGGCTGCGCTCGAGGCGCAAAAGCAGCAGGACGGCGAGGGCCTCAACGAACAGGTGACCTCCGATGAGATCGCCGAGGTCGTGAGTGCCTGGACCGGCGTGCCCGTGTCCAAGATGATGCAGGGCGAGCTCGACAAGCTGAAGGGCTTGGAGGGTGAGCTGCATAAGCGCGTCATCGGCCAGGACGAGGCCGTCTCCGCCGTCGCCGCGGCCGTGCGCCGCAGCCGTGCGGGTCTCTCCGATCCGGACAAGCCCATCGGCAGCTTCTTCTTCCTGGGCCCCACCGGCGTGGGCAAGACCGAGCTCGCCAAGGCGCTTGCCGAGTGCCTGTTCGACGACGAGCGCGCGCTCGTGCGTATCGACATGTCCGAGTACATGGAGAAGTTCAGCGTCCAGCGTCTGATCGGTGCGCCCCCGGGATACGTGGGTTACGACGAGGGCGGCCAGCTCACCGAGGCCGTGCGCCGTCGCCCCTACTCCGTGATCTTGCTCGACGAGATGGAGAAGGCCCATCCAGATGTCTTCAACGTGCTGTTGCAGGTGCTCGACGACGGCCGTCTGACCGACGGTCAGGGTCGCCAGGTGTCCTTCAAGAACACGATTATCATCATGACGTCTAACGTGGGCTCCAAGGCTATCGCCGAGCTTTCGGGCAAGGACGAGGAGGAGATGCGCCATCAGGTCGACGCGGCCATGGCTCAGACCTTCCGCCCCGAGTTCCTCAACCGTATCGACGATATCGTGGTGTTCCATCCGCTCGGCATGGCGCAGATCGAGAAGATCGTCGACATCCAGCTCGCCGACGTCCGCGCGCGTCTGGCCAAGGAGCGCATGACGCTTGCCATCACCCCGGCGGCCAAGCAGATGCTCGCCGTGGGCGGCCTGGACCCGGTCTTTGGCGCCCGTCCGCTCAAGCGTCTGGTTCAGCGCGAGGTCGTGGATGCCATCGCCGCCGCTATCATCGTCGGCACGGGGCGCGAGGGCGAGCAGGTGACGGTCGATGCCGACAAGGACGGCGGCTTTACCGTCGTGTGCGACAACACGCCGGCGGCCACCTACGAGGTCCCCGACGCCGAGTAGGTTTTGGGCCATGCCTTAAAATCTACCAGCCGTCTCTAAACGCCAAGGGCGGCGGATCCAATTGGGTCCGCCGCCCTTTTTCGTGCGACAATCGATGATATTGAACGGATGCGATGCGAGGAGCTATGCAGATGAAAGACGAGATCAAGACAAGCGCGCCGGCGACCGATGCCGCACCCGCCGCACCCAAGCCTGTGCCTAAGCCGGCGCCCAAGCCGCGCGACCCCTACATCCGTGCCGAGAACGAGGACGATGACGGCTACGATCCCTACAGCGATCGCCGCCCCGAGCGCGAGCCGCTGTTCGAAGCCGACCCCTGGCGCTAGTTGCATCAAGTAGCTAATTTGGCGATGACTTCCTGGGACGGGGTAGTCAAAAAAGTCCCGTCCCAAATCGACTGTCCAGGGAGTCGCATTCGAGCTTGGTTGCCCTCTCAGCCACTCGGCATCCTTCGAGCAGTAATAGTGAAAAAACTTGCTTAAGTGTTAATCAAGTCAGACATAATCTTGATCTCTAATTAATCAAGAATCGCTATAATTTTGATTAGCTAGAGAGCAAGATTGGAGAATCATGGCATTCAACGACTTGATCGCCCAGAAAATAAAGGACTTTGAACAGCAGGGGGTTCCGCAGGTCTTTGAGCGAGACCTTGATCTAGGAAACCCACAGGAGCCAAAGCGCGACAACATCGTAAATGTGATTGTGGGGGCCCGCCGTTGTGGAAAGACGTATCGCCTGTATCAGGAGATGCGGCGGCTTCAGAGCCGGGGCGTCGAGCTTGACCGGATGCTTTACTTCAATTTTGAGGATGAGCGCTTGCGCCCGTATGAGCCATCGCTGCTGGCGGACGTGCTCGACACGTTCTATGCGCTGTATCCTGTTGCTCGAACCGAGGGCGCTTACATTTTCTTTGACGAGATCCAGGAAATTCCCGAATGGGGTGCGTTTCTGCGGCGTGTAGTCGATACGGAGAAAGCGACCGTCTATGTGACGGGATCTTCTTCTAAGATGCTGTCCTCAGAACTTAAGAGCGAGTTCAGGGGTCGTTCTCTTGTGCGAGAGCTTTTTCCGTTGAGTTTTTCGGAATACGTTCGATATAAGACGGGGAGCGTTCTCGAGTCAGATGCGACCTTTTCCCCGAGCGATGCAGCGCTGCTTCGACATCATCTGATCGGGTATCTTGAACGAGGGGGATTCATCGCGACACTTGAGCAGACGCCTGCAGACGCGATTCAGCTGCTACAGGAATATGCTTCGCGAACGGTCGCCATGGACGTCGTTGAACGTTACGACGTCAAGAACCCTCGCCTGGCATCGCTGTTCTTGACGCGGTGTATGGCATCTTCGGGACGAGAGCTGTCAGTGAACAAAGTGTACAACGAGTTCAAGAGCAGACAGATACCCGTCAGTCGTAATTCGCTCAGCGACTTACTTGAGTATTATGAGGACGCCTACCTGTTATTTTCTGTGCCGGAGTTCACGCGTTCACTGGCAAATAACATGCGGTCTGCGTCTAAGGTCTACGCTGTCGACCCTGCGATGTTTGGAGCATTCTCTCCCGCATCGGCATTGGACCAGGGCCAGAGGCTCGAGACCGCAGTGTTCAATGCGCTAAGAAGAAGGACTCCCGCGGTGAGGACCGGCTCGGTCTGCCGCCTGCTAATCAAAGAGAAGAGCAAAAGCCATGAGGTGGACTTTGTGGCTGGGGATGCGCTTCTCATGCGGGCTTATAGCCTGATTCAGGTGAGTGCGGATATGGCAAGTGAGAAAACGCGCGAGCGCGAAATCGCCGCGCTTGATGCCTCGATGGCCCAGTTTGATCTTGGCGAGTCGGCAATCGTTACCATGGATGAACAGACCGATATTCCATGCGAGCACGGTGTGGTACACGTTATGCCCGCATGGAAGTGGCTCCTTGCCTAATCATCTATGGGCCTGTGGGGTCAGGACCTCCTGGCTCCTTCATCACGGTTGGGGAGCACCTTGCTGCGCCAGGCTAGTCCTGGGCTTTGATACTCGGCAGCAGGATCTGCGCGAGGTAGTCGGTTTCGAGCTTAGTGGCACCATCGGCCTTGCCGTCTTTACCCACCAGGTCGTTCTTGATCTGGCTATACGTATAGCGGTTGCCGGTCGTCAGCTCGACAAGCTCAATGGCCGTATCCATGGGGTAGGTCGACACGGGATTCTGCGTCCGCCCGTTGATGGTCTGGGGCACCACGTACGGATAGACGGGGCCGCTGGCGTAGACGGTATAACCGTTGCCTAGATTGGCCGCACCCAAAACCGTATCGCCTTCATCGGGCGTAAAGCTCTCGCCCTCGCGCACCGCGACGAGCGTCACGAGCGGCGTATTGGCGTCGTCGCCCAGATAGATGCATAGCGTGCTTCCGTTTTGCCAAGTTGCGACCTTGCCGTACCACTCGACGGGAATATCGAGCTGGTAGAGGTCGGTTGCCTTGTGGCGAGCGTCAGCATCACGGGACGCCTGTGCCTTTTGCGCGCTCACGGCATTGACGGCGGCGTCGCGCCGCGCGGTTGCTGCCTGCTGGAGCACTTTGGCAGCCGCGGCGGAGCTCGCACCGCCCTCCTCGGCATACTTGGCGGCGGCATCGATCTGGTCGTCAGTCACCGTGTCGGCCGAAGGCACCTTGAGCTTAAAGGTGGCCTGGGCACTTAAATCCTGTCCATCGCTCTTAACGGTGACCTGCGTCTTGGTGGTCGGGACGGTATAGATGGTGCCGTCGGCCGCGATGGGGGAGGCAGCGATGGAGAGCGTGTAATCGCCGGGCAGCAGTTTGATGCCGCGGCCGTGCTCGTCAACATAGAGCGTTTCGCTCACGGAGGAGCCGTCAGAATCCTGACCGCTCACCTGTACGGGAATCTTGGAGCCAGTGGAACAGTCGAGGCCCGCGGCATGCATGCCAATCTGCACCGACATCATCGTGTGGGCATTGGCGGCGACAGCGGCAGCCTGCTCTTGCTGATATCCGTTCCAGGCAGCATAGCCTGCACCGCCGGCGACGAGCGCGACGGCCACGACACCGGCGACCATCAGATTGCGGCGCTTGGGCGACATCTTGCGATGGCGGACCTCGGCCTCGCGTGCCGAGGGAACGGACGGCAGGGGTATATCGCCCATGGCGATGGTCTCGTCCACGGCTGGTGCGGAACCCAGGCCAGGAAGCTCGCGAGTCAGCGAATCCTCGGCCGGCAAGCTGTCGAGCAAGACGGTTTCCTCGCCCGTGTCGGATTCGGGCTGGTTGCCGGCCTCGCTTTCGGTGCCTTCGTGATCTGCCTCATCCTCGGCAGGCTCAACGTCGCCTGCATCCTGATTATCGGATTGCGCCTCGGTTTCCGGCTCATCCTGCACATCAACGCCCGAATCGTCAAACGCAATCTCATCGAGTGAAATCCGGTCTAAGCTCTCCAAGGCCTCAGCGCAAGCTTCTGCATCTTGGGCCGCATCCTCTTGGCCCATCGTCTCATCATTCATACATCCCCCAAGCTCAATATCGGGACAACACTGTACCCAAAAATGGAGCCATATAAAGCGCGTGCGAAATATAAGATCCGATTTAACCTGAGCGCATCGTTCGGCCGCATCCTCGCGGCGGCAAAAGGCCCCCGGAACGCGAACGAATCACATTCCGGGGGCTCTACAATGCGTTGAGTTGCGCGGAGCCGGCTATGCTGCTTCGTGCTCAAGCGATGTCTGCGCCGGGCGCGTTACTCGGCGTGTGCGTAATCCACCTTGGCGCGGCGAGCGGTAGCCTTCTCCCAATCGCTGGTGCCCTCAAAGACATCCTGCTTGTAGGGATTGCGGCCGAGCTTCTTGGCGCGGTAGGCGATGTAGATGATCGCGGCGACGTTGGCGACCAGTGCGGCGATCGAGACCGCGGTAGCGGCGCCGGGGTCGAGCGTGGAGTGGGTCACAAAGATGGACTCCTCCTGGAAGTAGGGGAATACCTGGGCAAACATGCACCAAATAGCCAGCGTAAAGGCGCGGTTCTGGATCCAGCCGCCCTTGTTCCAGATAAAGGCGGCGACGGTGGGCGCCAGCAGCAGCGCAAAGCCGCAGAACCAGGAGTGGGTGGGCAGGCAGTTGTAGGTGTAGCAGAAGTTCCAGATAT
>CAJMSL010000051.1 GCA_905216045.1 uncultured bacterium | reverse complement strand
CATTGTGGCATCCCGAGCCCGCGGAAAGAAGCTGCGCCGCGGGGGAGGCGACCCAAATGGCTTTCTCATATCGTCTTGCTTTGGATCATCGAGCTGGATAAACGAGGAGTCGGGCTGTTGCCCGTTGGTCTCCTTGGGCTTATCGGGCATTACCGTCACCCTTGCCGCGCTTGGTCAGCACGAAGACGGCGATGAGCGCAAGGCCAATCACGCCGGCGGCGATACCAACGATGGCGAGCGGATTGGTGCCAGTCTCCTGCTCGGAAGCACCAGAGGACTTCTTAGCAGTGGTCGTGGAAGCAGCACCCGTATCGGACTTGGAATCGGACTTCTTGTCGGACTTGCTGTCCTTCTTGTCAGACTTCTTCTCGTCCTTCTTATCGGACTTATCGGAGTCCTTCTTGTTGGACTTGTTGTCCTTGGTCTCGGTCTTGGTCGACACCGTCGTCTTGGCCACCGGCTTCTGGCCCGGGGCAATAACGCCGCCCTTCGAGCCGGAGCCAGAACCAGCGCCAGCGCCAGCGCCGGAACCAGTACCGGTACTAGAACCGCCGCCGCCATTCGAACCACCGCCGCCATTGCCGCCATTGGAGCCTGAACCGCCATTGCCGCCAGGGTTAACGGCATTCTTGGTCCACTTGGCATACAGCGTCAGATCGGCCGTCACCGGCGTACTGAAGTCATACGCCTGCGTGCAAGCCTCATCGGTATACCAACCGCCGAAAGCGTAGCCATCGCGCGTCGGATCGGCCGGCTTGACCAGCTTGCCATCGGCCGTAGCAACAAACTTAGTGTCGCAAGCAGACCCGCCGTTGGAATTAAAGGCAACCGTCCAAGACTCAACGGCCCCAAGCTTGAACAGCGTGCCCGAGTCATTGATGTAGTAGAGATTGCCAGATGCATCGGCAATGACCGGAGAGTCACAGTACTGGTAATGGCCAGCCGCATCATAAATCTGCGTCGCCTCTGCATCGCCGAGCGTATAGCGATACACGCCACCACCAGCAGAGTAGTTGACGTAATCCTTGCTATCCGCGCTGTTAACGGTGAAGTACACATAGGTCTTGCCGCCCTGAACACTCACCAGCGGAGTAGCAGCAATACCGTTGAGGCCAGCCGGCAGCGCCTTGCCGTCGGCAGCAGCGACCATCGTGGTCTTACCCGTCTTCAGGTTATAGAGAACCAGAGCAGAGCCCGTAGCCGTCTGTCCGCCGACAATCAGATTGTCACCAAACACCGCAGGGGCGCTCAGATTATTCGTAAGGCCCAGATCAACCGCCTTCTGTGCACTCAGCACACCCTTCGCCGAAAGCGAAATCACATGGAGCTTTCCGTCGTGCGTCATCTGATAGAAGGTCGAACCATTGGACGGATCGGCAATGCAATCGGCATTTGCGACAGCGCCGAGCTCCATGGTCGAAACGACATCGCCCGTCGTCTTATCAATGCACTTAAGCGTACCCGCGCTCGTAGGAACGATGGCATACTTATCCGTCAAAGCCGCACCAGTCCAGTAATAGCCCTCGGTAGGGTCGATGTTCTGCCAAGAAACTTCGCCCGTGGCAATCTTAATGCGTGCAAAGGAGCCGTTGCCGTAGGTCGCGTTGTAATTCTCGTCATACGAAATATCGACCGAGCCTACATAGACGTACTCGCCGTCCGAAACGACGGTGCAGGAGCTCTGCGTCAAATCCGTCAAACCAGGCGTCAGCCACTTGCAGATCAGCTTGTCTGCAGTAATCGCCTGGACCGCACCGCCGTTGAGCGGAACGATGATAAGGCCATTGGTATAGATCGGACGAGAGGTATAGCTCACCTTGGAGGCAAGCGGCGCAGAGGCAACCTTTTTGCCCGTGGACGAATCGATCTTAATGAGCTCGTTCTCGGTCGCGATGTACACAAAGCCGTTAGCGATGACAGGTTCGCTGCAGTTGGCATACTGCTGACCAGACTCGGCCTTCCAATCGAAGGCCCACTTAAGACCGGCGGCCTGCGCAGGCGTCTTGGCATCCGTTACGGTCGAACCGTTGCCGCTGTTGCCGTAGCCGGCCCACTCGGCATCCCAATCAGGAGTCGTCGCACTCGGGTCCACGACAATCTTGTCGGGAGCGGGCATGGCCGAATCGTCGGTGGTATAGGCAAGCGTAACCTTATCGCCGCTCTTGAGCGTAATCTGATTGGCGCAGAGTAAGGAGGGCTCTCCATTGATATACAGGTGCCAATATTTATTGGTCGCAGCATCCCAGACATACGGCTTGTGATCGAACGGAGAAGTAACGGAATTGAGGAACCAGTATGCACCACTCTGGGAGGCCTTGTAATCAACGCGCTTTGCCTTCAGAACCGTCTCGATGAAATCCTGAGCCGTAGAGCCCTCGGGCAGGGAAACATTGCTTGCCGAGCCCCAGCGAGTATTGTTGCCGTTGACATCGGGACCGATAACATCGACAGACCCAAGAACCTGGCCAGGAAGGGCATCGGCGTCAGCACCATACATAAAGGTGACGGCATCGCCCTCTTGGAGCTCATAGGCACCGGCGCCAACGTCGGCGAACTTGCCATTTACATAGAAGCGCCAATAGCTATTAGTCGCAGCATCCCAGCCATAGGACTTGCTGTCGAACGGCGAAGTAATGCCGTTGAGGAACCAGCCCCAAGACGATTCGCCAGCATCGAGAGTAAGACCGGTCTGCTCAAGGAGATCCTTGGCAGTAGAGCCCGCCTTGAGACTCGTCTGGCCCGTCGAAGCCCAAACCTGCTGCTTGCCGTCCTTGTCCTTACCAAGGACCTGAACGGAAGCATGGACGGAATCGGACGGCAACTTGTCGCCCCAGCCACCGTAGAACCACGTAACGGTATCGCCAGCATGAATGGTGACATTGTCTGCCGTGTAGTCGCTCGACTTGCCGTTGATGAACAGCTGCCAATAGGTCGAATAATCTTGGGGCGTACCCAGCTCAACACCGTTGTACTTAAGGCTCAGAATGAAGGAGCCAGCAGCAACGGCGTCGATGTCATTCGCCTCAAGCGCGACCTTCGTAAGGTCAAGTGCGCTCGAACCGGACGTCACCACATACTGCGCGTTATCGACCCAAGTCTGAGTCTTGCCCTGGGCATCGCGACCAATGACGGTCACATTCGCAGCAAGCTGGTCCTTAACGACAGGGGATGCGCTACCACCCGTAAAGGCAAACTCAATCTTCTGCCCCGGGGCGAGCTTAACGCTGCTCGCGCCAACCGAGGAAGACGCGCCGTCGACGAACAGCTGCCAGAAGGCATTAGTCGTCGGATCGTAGGCAAGCGTGCGGCCATCTGTCGGGGACGTGATGCTTTTGAGGTAGAAGCCGTATGCCGTGTTCGGTTCGTAATCCGCTTTAAAGCCCGTCTTCTGCTGCAGCTTAACGAAGGCATCCGCAGCCGTCGCGCCCTCGTCGAGCCTGAGCTGCGTAGGTGCCACCCAGGTCTGAGCCTTGCCGTCGGCATCGGTGCCGATAATCGAGAACGAGACCTCGACTTGCTTCTTGGCGACATCGCCGGTTTCTGTCGGGTTCTCTGTCTGAACGGCAGCCGCGGCGGCAGATCCTGCTTGGCCAGCGGATGCCGTCGAAGACTGCTCGCTCGTGGCAGGGCTCTCCCCCGTCGCCGAGCCTTCGTCGCCAGTTGCTGCCTCTGTTGTAGCGGCACTAGCTGCAGGCGCGCTCTCGGAATCCGAAACCTCGGTGCCGCTCTGCTCAGCGGCACCGCCCGCAAGCGCTGCGTCCTCGCCCGGCGTCGCAGCCTGAGCCACAGCCTCGGCAATGCCCTCGGCGCCCTCGGCCCACAGCTGAGCCGGCGTGGTGCTGAAGGCCATCGCGAAGGCCAGGAATGCCACCAGGCCGCGCTTGACTACGCCGCGTGCAATTGCGCCACGGCGATGCGAGACGCGCTGGCGCTCGTCCTCAAACATATCCATTTGTCTCCTACTGTCTGCACTTGGAGCGTTGCCTTGAGGCTGCCCCACGTCATCGCGCATGTTACGCTCGAGTTCCCCCATCGGGGTCCCCCTTCCCTCCAGAGCCCTATGCACACCGGCGGCATACGCCGCAGCCGCATGCAAGATGGGAGGCGATCCGACTTAACCTTAACGGCTCAGGCGCGTCGTCCGATCTGCGACGCGAATATCCCGAGCCAAGAGGAATTACGGTTACTGGTACAGCCGGGGACTTGCACCCCGATTCTCCCAAACGCGCAGGAAAACCGCGCGTTCGTGCGTCTCCGCACCACCATCTAGGCCATCGATTATTACCGTCAAAATGGTATCACGCAAAAGGGCCCCGCACACGGGCGAAGCCCAAGGTAAAAGCTATTGTTTGCGATAGGAAAATGCGGTGACGGTCGCAGCCTCTAGTGTTTGCCGCCGTGGCTGTTGAGCCAGATATTGCGGCCCAGCATAAGCGCCAGCACCAGCGCGCTCACGTAGCCCATAAAGCCAATGACCGGGATACCAAACACGACCGGCTCGATGCGTGCGTAGTACACCACCGACGAACCGATAAACAGGCCGGCGATAACGATAGCCATCGACATGCGGTCGATAATTCCGCCCAGCTGTCGCAGTGCCTTATCGCTGCTCATGATCTGCGTGTTCACCTTAAGCTGGCCGCGCGTAAGCATGCGCGAAGCCAAGCCCAGATACTCGGCCGCCTCGAGCGAGCCTTTTGCCGCGCGATAGCTGCTCGCGGCAAAATCGCGTCCCATATCACGCACGCGCGCATAGGTGCTCTTCTCGTTTTTGATGTGCGTCTGGATAATCTGGATCATGTTGACGTTGGGCATGTACTCGGTCAGCAAACCCTCGAGCGTCACCATGCCGCGCGCGAACATCGTCACCACGCTCGGCAGCTCAACATCGTTTTTGCGCGCCAGGTTTAGCAGCGAGGTCAAAAACTCGCCGATATCCAGATCCTTCAGGTCAAGACCCGCAAAGTCGGCGACGATAAAGTCCAGGTCGGACAAAAAGGCCGAATGATCTAGCTCAGCCGAGTCGCCACGCGTCACGGCGAAGCGCATGAGCGAATCCTTGAGCTTGGGCACGTCACCCTCGGCCACGGCGAAAATCATGTCCTTAACGATGCCACGATCGTGGCTCGACATGCGTCCGACCATGCCCAAGTCGATAAAGTAAACGATGCCGTCCTTGAGAATGATGTTTCCCGCATGCGGGTCGGCATGGAAAAAGCCGTCGTCGAGCACCTGCGTCGAGTAGTCCTCGACAATCGCAGCACCGATCTTTTCCAAGTCATAGCCCTCGGCCACCAAGCGTTCAGGATCGGCGATCGAAATGCCGTCGACGTAGTCCATAACCACCACGTGCTCGGTGCACAGGTCCAGATAGGATTTAGGGCACGTCACGCCATGAACGCTCTTATGGAACTCGTAGAAGTCGTTGAGGTTTTTGGCCTCGGCCAAAAAGTTGGTCTCCTCGCGAAACGAGGTCCACAACTCCTCGACTACGCCGTGCAGGTCAACGAATTGATCGGTGTTGACAAACTTGGAAACGATGCGCACCACCGAGCGAATGATATCGATGTCCTGTGCCATAACCTGCTGCGCACCGGGGCGCTGCACCTTGACGGCCACGTCCTCGCCCGTCACCAGACGAGCGCGGTGCACCTGCGCGAGCGATGCACTACCAAGCGGATTGGGGTCGATCGCATCGAACATCTCCCCCAGGCGCAGGCCGTATTCTTCTTCCAGACAGCTGAGTACGACCTCGTACGGCACCGGCTCCACGTCGGAGCGCAGACGACGCAGCTCGTCGCAAAAGCGCTGCGGCAGAATCTCGGACCGGTTGGCCAAAATCTGCCCCATCTTGACGAACATGGGGCCGAGTTCCTCGAGCAGGCGGCGCAAACGAACCGGCGTGAGGTTATCCCACACGCGGTACTTTTTGACCAGGCGAACAATCTGCCCAATGCGTTCGCGACGACCCGCCGGCGTGAGCTGGTATTCCTCGTCCGGCGCCATCGCGTCGGGCTCCTCGGGCACCATATCGACAGCGCGCGGCTTCTTGCGAGCGCCCGAGACGGCGGCGTCGACCTCATCGACAACCGCCGCCTCGTCACCCAGAGGATCTAGATTGTTGTAATCGGTGGTGGAATCTGCCATCTGCGCTGCTACTCGGCCTCTTCGGTGTCCTCTGCATCGTCGGGCTCAACGGACTCGACGGGCACCGAGGTCACGTTGTCCTCGACCGAATCGACGATGTCGCGCACATGGGCCAGGAAGGCCGTGCGCTCGGGGGCGGTCATAACGCGGACGCGGGCAAGGATGAGCTCGTCGAGCACGCGCTGGGCCGCGGTCTCGCCCTGCATGCCCAAGCGCTCGGTCAGATCGGAGATGGTACCGCCGGCCTGCTCGAACATGTCGGACACACTGCGGGCGATATCGGGGGTGGCGGTGTCCTTGCGGACCTGCTCGCCCTTGGTGTTAAGGTCGTCGAGGACCTTCTTGCCGCCTTCGACAGCAACGGCGGCAGCGCCAAAGCCCACGTTAATGGCGCCGTTAACAAGCTGATCGAGTTTCATTACCATGGTTGTCTCCAATCACAAACAACTGCATTGGCGTTCTTGTACCCAAGATTGAGCGAAAGCGACAAAGCGTTTTAGCGCTATTCGATCGACGGGAAACCCTTACCTCACGTTGTCGTTCATCGCAAAAGAGTTCTTCATGGCGCAGCTCGTGGTGTAGAGCACCTTGCCCAGTAGAGCATCGGTCTCTACGCGAACACGCTCGGCAAACTCCTCGTTGGCGCGTGCAAGCTCGGCAGACGCCTCGGCCTCGGGCAGAGCGGCTACGGCAGCGTCGATGTCATGGATCTGCTTGTGGCCCATGCCACCGACCTTCTACTGATAATCCTCGACCGCGCGACCGCACTCATGGAAGCGGACGTCAGCCAGCGCGCCGATCAGGCGGTTGGCCCAGTAGAAGTTTTCGGACGTCACGCGAGCCTGCGTGTCGGCATAGTACTCGGGCATAGTCTCGACGTTGGCGTACAGCGGAACCAGCGCGTTAAACGAGTTGGAGCCAAAGGCCATCCACTGCACGGCGCGGTAGGCCGGCTGCGCATAGGGGCGCAGCTGCAACACGGCAAGCTGGCTGTTGCGGTTGATGCCGATGGGGCGATAGGCACCACGCGTAGCGGGCGTGCCCTTGCTGCCGTAGCAGTCGTACTCCGTGCCCTGGTAGTGGCTCGAGAGCACGTACTTGATGTCCTCGATGGTCACCTTGCGCTCGGGCACGCGGCTCCAGGGGATATCGTCGCTCTCGGGCGTGTAGTCGGCGTCGGGGCCATCCCGCACGTCGCTGGGGTTGAGGCCGCGCTGCATGTACCAGGCGCGCGGCGTGTTGTAGACATGGTCGCTGTCGCTGTGCGAGCCAAAGGCCTCGCGCGGGTTAAAGACGGCAGCCGGGCCGTCGCTCTCGACGCCCAGCGTCAGGTCCAGATGCCACTCGGCCATCCAGGCGCGCAGGTCGGCCGAGCACATGTGGTCGGTCTGGGCGCCCTCGGCGTCATCCAGGTCAAAGCTGTCGATACCCAGCTGGTTGGGCATGGTCACATAGGCGTCGTCAGGCACGCGCTTGGCAATCCAGTGGTGGCCGCCGATGGTCTCGAGCCACCAGATCTCGTCCACGTCGCTAAAGGCGATACCGTTGTTCTCGTAGGTGCCGTAGCGCTCGAGCAGGTCGCCCAAGATACGCACGCCGTCGCGGGCGGACTTGGCATACGGCAGCACCAGGGTCACCATGTCCTCCTCGCCCAGGCCACCGGGCTGCGCCGGCACATAGCCGTCCTCACCCTCGTTGCCCTTGGCGGGCGCGTAGTCCACGAGCGGATCGGCGCCGCGGACGCGCTCGTTGGTGGTAAGCGTCTCGGTTGCGGACATGCCAACATTGAGCTCGTTGAAACCGGCCTCGGCCCAGATACCGTGGCCCGGGACAACATCGGGGACGCTCGTATAGCGCATGGGGTTATCGGGCAGCTCAACGGTCAGGTGGCTCAGGACGCTCGTGTAGACACGCGGCTGCTCGTCGGGATGCACTACGCGCATGCGCTTGGGCTCAAATACCCCGTTGGACGAATCCTCGTTACGCGCGACCAGGGTCGACCCGTCGTAGCTTGCGTTTTTACCGACCAGAATCGTTGTGCACGGCATGCGCATCCTCCTTGAGCGAAGAAATCAAACGGCAACAGTGTATCGCTTCGGCGCAGAAAGGGCGAAACCACGGCCTCGGCAGCCCCCGTGGTCAAAAAATGCCAAATATGAGTACTGTCACAAATTTAGTGGCAGCAAATTGCACTGTTCCGGGCGCCGGGAATCCTCACCTGTCCAAAAACTGAGTCTAGTAATTCCCCATACGTCCAATAAAATTGGCTCTTTAACGATATTACTTATCGCTAAAGAGCCAAAATGATCTCAAACATATGTGACTAACTTGGCAACAGTACTCATATTTGGCATTTTTTGACCACGGGGTATCTAACCAACCCCCTAAACAGCCTCCAAACGCCTATTTTACCGCGCGCTCAGCCGCCTCGATCACGTGCTTGGCGAGAATTGCTGTCGTCACGGCGCCCACGCCACCCGGCACGGGGGTGATTGCGCCAACAACCGGCTCCGCGGCATCAAAATCGACGTCGCCGCCCAGCTTGCCAGCGGCTTCGTCCCAATTAATGCCAACATCGATAATCGCCTGGTCCTCGCGGACCGCATCTGCGCCAATCGTGCGCGCGCGTCCAACGGCGGCAACCACAATGTCGGCAGCACAGCACTCGGCGGCAAGATCGCGCGTATGCGTATGGCACGTCGTCACGGTTGCGTTGCGCGCCGTAAGCATGGCGGCAACGGGGCGGCCAATTACCAGTGAGCGTCCGACCACAGCAACCTTGGCCCCATCCAGCTCAACGCCGTAATGATCCAGCAAAGCAAGCACGGCTTCGGCTGTGCAGGGGGCAAAACCCTCGCCGCGCCCCGAAAGCGTGGTGAGCAGTGAAGCCGGCGTCATGGAGTCAACGTCCTTGGCGGGATCGAGCGCTGCGGCGACGGCGTTCTCGTCAAGGCCGGCGGGCAGCGGGCGGAACATCAGACAGCCATGAACAGCCGAATCGGTATTGATGTCCTCGACGGCCGTCAACAGCTCGTCCTGCGAAACATCGGCAGGAAGCAAAACGCGGCGAGCCTCAATGCCAACCTTCTCGCAGCGCTTGAGGGCACCGCGCTCGTAGGACAGGTCGTCCTCGCGTTCACCCACACGCACGATAGCAAGCGTCGGAACAACACCGCGTTCGCGCAGCGCAGCGCAGCGGGCAGCGAGCTCCTCAGTCAAAGCGCGGGCGACGGGAGCACCCTTCAGTAGCTCAGCCATGGCTATCCCCTCTTTCTTGCAGCGTCGGAGGCGCGGCGCGCCAGCGCATCGGCGCGCGGCAACCATGTGTCGAGCAACTCATCACACGCCGTCTCGAGCTCCTCGGCGCGTGCACGATCCTTCATAGACGTGGTGTTCGCAAAGAGCGTCAAGCTCGCGCCCTGCATGGCGGCGCGGCAGAATACGGCGCCGCACGCCACATCGGACAGCAGCTGACGCGAACCCTTGTCGGCCATGTCCTCGAGCAGCGCCAGTGCGCGCCCGCAGGCATCCATAATGCGATACGGCGGCATAGCGGCCACATGCAGCGCATCCTGAATCGCGGTCGCTCGAGCCGGATCGTCACGCGGAATACCGTACGCCGCGGACACCCGCCCGTAGGCACGAACGTCCTCGGCAACCAACTCGACAAGCTCCTGGGCCAGCTCATCCGCCTGGGCAAACGCACGCGTCAGGTCATCCGCACGATCAGCAAGCGCGGGATTGGTCGCACCGTAGCGGGCAACCATTCCGCACAGCGAGGCGCCCAGCGCGCCCACAAAAGCGCTCGCGCTGCCACCACCGGGAACTGGCTCGCGCGCGGCCAGCGCCTCGGCAAAACCGCGACAGGTTTTATCCATCATCTCTTGGCTCATACGCACACGCACCTTCAAGTCATATATATCGGTCGGGCGGCCGACGCCGGCCGACCGCATCGATCACGTAATGGTGCTAAGTCTAGCCCATAAGTACGCGAGCGTCAGCGCACCTGGCCATCGCGGATTTCTATGACGAACGATAGGCGTCGGCACCGCAAACATGGGACACATGGCCCACCTTTCGAGACTTCCGGACGTCAAAAACTGAGGCATATCTATAAACAAGGAACCTGTTGGGGCAACGCCCACGCACGCGCGCCCCATTAAATCAACGGGCACCTCACCCCGGGGAGGGCCGACAGCATCGGCCCTCCCCTCTTTTGCGACCGCACATATTGCCACTTGTCGGCGCAATTCCAGCCCCCAGAATGGGACACATGGCCCACCCTAGCGAGCCGTCCACGCGTACAGTAAAGGCAGGTAATCCATGGACGATTACAGATCGAGGAGGACACGACCATGAAAAAGAAGGCCTTTGCGATTCTCACCCTCTGCATCAGTCTCTTTGCCGCGGTTGCCCTGGTGGGTTGCGGCGGAAGCGGCGGCGCTACCGGCAGTGGCGGTGGCGGCGGCGCAGAAAAGCCAGCCGTGGATATGAGGACCGACTTCATTTGGTTTAAGGTCGAGGTCCCCGAGGGCGTCGAGATCACCGACGTCGCAGGCGACACTGCCGACAGGGCCCAGTTTAAGTTCACCGAGAGCGAGCACGCCAGCGATCGCTTCATCCCCGTCTTCGATCCTGACAAGAACGCCGACGAGCTGTTCGACTACGAGGCAAAGTGGAATGCCAGCTTTGAGTGGACCGAGAATGACCCCGTCAAGTACAACGGCAAGACTTGGCGCAACGCTTCCTATACACACTCGGGCGGCGTAACGACCGAATACTTCACCGACGTTGACGGCGGCAGTGTGTATGTGCGTATCGACAACGTCGAGGAGCACAAGGACGCCGTCGAGACCATGATGAAGTCTCTGGAATTTGCCGACGACATCGCCGAGGCCAAGACCGAGGCCATGGACGTCAAGCTCGACGATATCGAGATCAAGCGCTAAGCGACTGGCGAGCGCAACGGGAAACACGGTCGCAGTGCAAACAAGCGACGGTACCCCAGCGCTTCGTACCCAGGGAGGGCCGGTAAACCGACCCTCCCTTTCTTATGCCTGTAGCCGACGAACGCGAGGATGCCGGACGCCGGAACCGCCCCAAATGTGGCAACAGTACGAAAACGACAAACACCCCAACACGTCCGCCCACCGATTTATTGCGCCGCGCAGACAATTAAACCAGCATCTTTAAACATCTGGGCAGTATAGTGACCAAAACTATCGCATAACCGCACTCTGCGAATGGAGAAGTTATGACCGAACACCATGCCATCAGCCGCCGAGCGTTTACGCTGGGCCTAGGGCTTGCGGCGTTGTCACCACTTGCAAGCCTGCCCGAAACCGCAGCGCCGGGCATTCCCCTGCGAGCGGCATTTGCAGACAACACACCCGCACCGTCGGACAGCCTCCACAATTTCGTCATTCGCCTTCGCCCCGCGGGCTATTTTCGCACCGCGAGCGTCAACCAAGACGGCAACGTTCGCGGCAACGTCTGTCACCTGTTTAACGACGGCACGTCCAGCAAGCTCATCCTTGAGAACGTAACGACCAAGAATGACGATACAAACTGGTACG
>CAJMSL010000050.1 GCA_905216045.1 uncultured bacterium | reverse complement strand
ACGGCGGCGCGTTCTTTTGGCAGTACCAGCTCATCCTTTCGCTTGGTATCCCCAACCCCATCGCTAAGTGGGACCTGGGCCCCGAGGGCTACCGCGCCATGAACCAGCTGTGCTTTGAGGGCGGCCTGTTCTCGCGTCGCGTAGTCGACAAGATCGGCCTGCCCGACGCTCGCTTCTTCATCTACGGCGACGACGCCTGCTACGGCTATGTCGCCAGCCAGCACTTCCCCGCCGCTGTAGTTGCCGACGTGGTGCTCAAACGCGCCCGCGCCGTCTCTAACTGGGACATCGCCGGCAAACGACAGCTCAACTCCACGAGCGACACCAACCGCTACTACATCATGCGCAATCGAGGCTTCCTCGCTCGCTATATGCAGATCTACGGTGACTACCGCCCCATCCTGTTCCGTCTGGGCAACGCCGCGACCTTCTGCAAGGAGTTCATTCGCCTGGCTGCAGTCGATAAGTGCTTTAAGACCGGCATTCCGGCGCTGCGCCGCGGCATGAAGGACGCCCGAAAGATCATCATGGACCCCAACTGGAAGCCCATGCCGCCCATGAAGGATACCGAGTAACGGAAGCCGGAAACACCTCAGCGCTTAAAGCCGCTGGCACACCGTAGCCACACGCTGCCCATCAAAACCAAAGCCCCAGCGCATGCGGCCAACGCCGGGTCGCGGCACGCGGATTTCGTCGATGCCGTCGCGCTCTATGTCGAGTAGCGACTGCACGGCCAGCAATTCCAACCCCACCGCATCCACATCGGGGTCATACATCAAGTTGATCGTTATCAGAGGGCGCTCGTCCAGCATGCCAATCGTGTCTGCCATGTCGAGCACGGCGCCCGTAGGAAAAACCTGGATGTCCCAGCGATCCGCGCCACACTTTCGCCTCGAGGCGGGATTGGCATAGCCCGGCAAGCCAAAGCAAAGCCCCTGCAAGAGCAGATGATACGGCAACGGCGCATCTGGATCGGTCGCACCGATTCCCGCATCTCCCAGGATGCGGTCTAGTGCCTGCCTCACCGTATCCTCGTCCCCACGGCACAACCCGTCGCGAAACGCATCGACATCTCGAATGTCTTCGGCAGCGCACTCAAACCACTCAACAATCACCAGCCGCAAGGCCTGGCGAAGCTCGTTATTGGGCAGCCGCAGAGCACGGAGACGGCTGCCATGCTCCGGCTCCTCAGTCATATCCGTCGTCAGGAAACCCGACAGGTACAGCTCCGTCCACAGGCCGTCGTCAGACGAGGCCTCTGGCCCCACAGCGCCCAAACAAAGCGGAACCTCAACGCATCCATGGGCCTCGAGCAAATCGAACAAGACCGAAAGGCGGTCGAGATTCCACCCGGCAACCACCCTACTCAGGCAATCGGCATACCCATACAGATCGGCACGCACAGGCGCCGTGCAGCCTCGGTCCAGAAAGCCGATCGCACGCGCCGGACTCGAGCAATAGGCCCTACCAAACCGATATCCCTCGAGCCATTCACGCGCATCATCCAGGTATTCCTCGCGTCCAGCATGATTCAACAGAGCCTTGACCTCGACATCCGAAAAGCCGAACCAACGGTCACACCAGGTCGAAAGCGGCGTCGATAGACAATACGAGCAGCCGCGCGAAGAAAGTGCCGCTTCGGCAGGACCGGGAAACTCCCCCATCAAGCACACCAGCCGCAACGAATCGCCGGCGGCGGCAATAGCGTCGAAAAGCACGCAATCAAATAGCTCCGCCGAATCGGCGCCGGAAGCGCCCCTCGCGCTCACACGACCCAACCACGCCGCGTCGTACCCATCAACAAGCAATACACCCTGCTCATCGCAGGCCATCTCCAGCAGCTCAATGAGCACGCCAAGCACCGAGGCAACCTCGGCCTCGCTCGCCACACCACGCGCGACGCGTTCGATGTGACGCACCTTGTCTCGAGCTAAATCAGGAGCCTCCAAGAGTGGCAACAAGCGAGCGCACTCGCCCGAAAGAGCATCACGCACGACGTCGGCAACAGCGGCACCACGCCTCGCAGCGCCAGAAAAGTCCAGCGATATCACCGGATAGCAAGCGTACTCATCCCGATAGCGCCCGCCGTCCGCATCCCAAATCTGAGCATCGGCAAACAAACTCTGACCAGCGCGACCGACCGCGGGACACTCCAGAAAAGCTTTGAGTATCGACAAGTTCATGCTCTTGCCAAAACCCTCGGGTCGACAGCACACCACAACGGACGCGTCGCAATCCAGCACATCGGCAATAAACATGGTCTTATCGATCAGCATGCAACGACCAATGGCATCGGCAAAATCATGCACACCGACCGGCAAAACCGCATCATCGAAATGGTTGACAAGCCGTACACCAAAAGTATCGGCACTGTTGCAATACTCCTGTTCAGACACCGTAACTTCTCCCTAAAACGTAGCACGAGGCCCATTGTAGCGAGCAGTTCAATTGCAACGCTGGATCCGCGCAAAGGCATCGGGCAACGGTAGGAACAAAGACCTTGAGGGTGCATAACAAATCGCTGCGCAACAAAATGGGGCCCGATGCAACCGTACCGGTCCCCATTGCGAATCTTTAGTTGTCGGGCGACCGGAAGGGACTACTCCTCGGAGTCGTTCTGCCCAGCAGCCTTCTTTTGCTGATCGAGTTTATGCTTGCCGCTCACGATGGACGTGGCACCCAGCGTGGCCAAGCTTGCACTGGCAAGGCTCGCCATCACGATAAGGTCGCCCGTCTTGGGCATGATGCCGCCATTTTTGCCAGCATTACCATTGCCTGAACCAGAATCGTTCTTGCCGCCGCTATTGTTATCTTTGTTATCACCAGCGCCATCTTTGTTGCCGCCGGTATTTTCCTTGTTGTCTCCAGCATTATCGGCGCCGTTGTTATTATTCTCGGCACCGTCGGACTTGTTGTCCTTCTCCTCGTAGTTGTCCTTCTTCTCCTCAGAACCAGAACCCTTATCCGTTTCGGACTTTTCGGATTTGTCCTCGGATTTATTGTTCTTAGAGTCGTCCTTCGCGGTGTCGGTTTTCGTCACGGAGTTCTGACCGTCATCGTCCTTGTTAGAAGACGAGTTGCCGCTTGGACCAGCCATCAAAGATCCCAGCGTGGAGCCAAACACTTCGGAAACAGAGGGCTTCTTGTTCGTCGGGGTGACGGGCGCATCCGTCCCCTTATTCGAATCATCCTTAGAGCTATCGGAACCAGAAGCGCTGACAGAACCAGACCCTGTGTTAGTGCCGGAGTCGCCACCGGCAGAGGAATCGCTCGAACCGCTGGAAGGTTTAGGAGAGTCATTGCCGGTCGTGCCGGAGTTGCTGTTACCGGTACCGGTAGCAGACCCGTTCGTCTCGCCCCCATTGCCCTCATTGTTATTAGCATCGGGCTTCTCTGCGGGCTTAGGCCCCTCAGGAGTCTGGCTGGAATCGGGCGTCGACGGAGGCTCCGATTCCTCAGGCTTCTTATCAGCCGACTCGTTCTTATCAGCCGCTTCGTTCTTCTCGTCCTCGGCAATATAGACCAGACAATCCTTGAGCTCATTGCGGTAGCGGTTCTTCCAACCCTCGTGGTACTGGGGCTGGCTTGCATACTTGGTCGCCACGTTATTGACTACACTGCCCGAAAGCGCCGTCACAAACTCGCGGTCGGTCATGTCGTTGGAAAGATTCGCCCAACGGAAAAAGTCCTGGCAGCCATAGGTGCCGCACATGTTGGTGATGCTCCACACCATGCCCTTGACGCAGTCGGCGCGACCGGAGATATCAATGCCGAGCGCACTCTTGAGCCACGACTCGGTCACCGCATAGTACGAGTTGTACGCATACGCATCCTGCAGCGCCGAGAACTCAGCCGGATCGGTGTTATAAGCACCCAGGAAGGCATCCTGCGCGATGCGGCCCAGCTCGGTGAGCTGACCGTTCGCATACATGGGGTTGCTTCCGTTGGAAATCTCGCCGGCGCGGTCGATCGCGTCCTTGAGCATGCCGTACTTGGCAGGGTCGTAGTTGTAAGCCTGCCTCATAAACGGAATGAGCGACCAACGGCGGTCGAACTGGTAATAGCCCAGCGCGTTATAACCGTCGCCATACGAAAAGCACTGGTTATAATTGCCGTGGCTCTCGTATTTAGTGAAATACTTCATCTCGTCAGTCACGTTGACAAACGAGACGCCCTGAACCGACCTCAGCACGCCCGAAAAAGACTGCTGGGTGTAAAGGCCCTTATCGATATCGGTGGCATCCGAGGCAACACCCGGCGTGGGCTCCTCGGCAACAGCGGTCACAGGCGCGGCAACGGTGCCAAACGAAAGTGCCAGCGTCAGGCCCGCCACAATCGCGGAATGCTTGGGCTGCATAAAATCCTCCCTGCATTGGTGTAGTTAAAGTGCAGTTTGCAAAGATAAAATTAAGTATTGCAGCTCGCCCGTTGTTGCACAACAACAACTCGGCAAACGGCAACAACCCTCCGCGAAATCTTAAGGAATTGCCCCCGGGCTACAGCTTAATGTCAAAGTTGATCTCGGGGACGGCGGCTAGGTCGGCCAGCGTCACGCCGTCAACGTACTTTTCGATGACCTCGTCCAGGCCGCGCCAGAACTTGACCGTTGAGCACAAGTCGCTGCGGGTGCAGCTGTTGTCGATGCCATCGCACGCCACCGGAGCCGTGCTGCCCTCGACGGCACGCAGGATGTCGCCGGCACGCACCTCGGCCGGGTCCTTGGCCATCATATAGCCGCCGCCCTTGCCGCGCACGCTCTTAAGCAGGCCCGCCTTCATAAGCGGACGAACCAGCTGCTCCAGATACTTCTGCGAAATGCGCTCGCGGTCGGCAACCTCGCGCAGGGCGATCTTGCCCTCGGCGTCACCGAGCGCCGCAATATAAATCATCAAACGGAGGGCATAGCGGCCCTTAGAAGAAATGAGCATACCTACCCTTCCATAACGCTGGGGACATACATAACCGATGAATTTGTTCCACATCTAGAAAAGTCGAGTGGATTAGTCGGGTTTTCCCTTGACTAACGCCGAACCCATAGTAACTTTATTCCGAGAAGATTCCTAGGGTTTAGTACACCTATGAGTACACCATATACAGAGAGGGACAGCATGAGCGCAAATCCGCTGCTTTCCATCGAAGGTCTGACCGCCTCCGTGGACGAGAAGACCATCCTCCACAACGTCAACCTCAACGTCGCCGCCGGCGAGACCCACGTGCTGATGGGCCCCAACGGCGCTGGCAAGTCCACCCTCGGCCACCTGGTCATGGGCGACCCCGTCTATACCGTCAAAGACGGCCGCATCGTCTTTGACGGCCAGGACATCACCGAGCTCACCACCGACAAGCGCTCGCGCGCCGGCCTGTTCCTGAGCTTCCAGGCACCGGTCGAGATCCCGGGCGTGCCGCTGTCGAGCTTTTTGCGCGCCAGCATCGCCGGCCGCCCCGGCCTGGAGATGAAGGGCAAGGAGTTCCGCCGTCGCGTCAAGAAGCTCGCGGCCGAACTCAACATGGATACCGCCTACCTCAACCGTGAGCTGGGCGTGGGCTTCTCGGGTGGCGAGAAAAAGAAGGTCGAGATGCTCCAGCTTCTGCTGCTGCAGCCCAAGCTCGCCATCCTGGATGAGACCGACTCGGGCCTGGACGTCGACGCGCTTTCCACCGTCAGCCACGGCATGGACGCCTACCGCAAGAGCTGCGACGGCTCCATGCTCATCATCACGCACAACACGCGCATCCTGGAGCACCTGGATGTCGACCGCGTCCACGTTATGGTCAAGGGCCACATCGTGCGCGAGGACGATGCCTCGCTCATCCCCTGGATCGACAAGAACGGTTTTGAGACCTTCGAGCGCGAGGCCGCCGAGCAGCGCGCCCAGGCCGAGACCGCCGCTGCCGAGCAGCAGGCGTAAAGGGGCGACGCAATGCCCAAGAACCGCACCGAGGTCGCGGACATCGACCGCAGCCTCTACGACTTCACCTATGGCGAGGAGGGATTCGAGCGCCTCGACGCCGGCATCACGTCCGACATCGTGCGCGAGATCAGCGCCAAGAAGGACGAGCCGCAGTGGATGCTCGACCTGCGCCTCAAGTCCCTCGAGATTTTCAACCGTTTCCCCAACCCGACGTGGGGCCCCTCCATCGAGGGCCTGGACATGGACAACATCGTCACCTACGTCAAACCCAACACCGACCAAAAGCACGACTGGGAGTCGGTGCCCGACGACATCAAGAACACCTTTGAGCGCCTGGGCATCCCCGATGCCGAGCGCAGCTACCTGGCGGGCGTCGGCGCTCAGTACGACTCCGAGCTCGTCTACCACAACATGCAGGACACCGCGTCCAAGATGGGCATCGTCTACTCCAGCATCGAAGAGGCCCTGCACGATCCGCAGTGGGAGCCGCTCATCCACGAGAAGTTTATGACGCTCATCCCGCCCACCGACCACAAGTTTGCAGCCCTGCACGGCGCCGTGTGGTCGGGCGGCTCGTTTGTCTACGTGCCCAAGGGCACCAAGCTCGATTTTCCGCTGCAGAGCTACTTCCGCCTTAACGCCAAGGGCGCCGGCCAGTTTGAGCACACGCTCATCATCGTCGAGGATGACGCCGATCTGCACTTTATCGAGGGTTGCTCCGCGCCCAAGTACAACGTGGCCAACCTCCACGCCGGCGCTGTGGAGCTCTTTGTGGGCAAGCGCGCGCACCTGCGCTATTCGACCATCGAGAACTGGTCCAAGAACATGTACAACCTCAACACCAAGCGAGCGCGCGTGGACGAGGACGGCGACATCGAGTGGATCAGCGGCTCCTTCGGCAGCCACGTGGGCTACCTCTACCCCATGAGCGTGCTCAACGGCCGCCGCGCCCGCTCGAGCTTTACCGGCATCACCTTTGCCGGCGCCGGCCAGAACCTCGACACCGGCTGCAAGGTCGTGCTCAACGCGCCCGATACCTCGGCAACCGTCGAGACCAAGGGCATCTCCAAGAGCGGCGGCATCCAGACCTTCCGCAGCTCCATCGTGGCAACGCCCAAGGCCGAGGGCTCCAAGGCAACCGTGAGCTGCCAGTCGCTGATGCTCGACGACCAAAGCCGCTCCGATACCATCCCCGCCATGGACATCCGCGCCAAGAATGTCGACATCGGCCACGAGGCCACCATCGGCCGCATCGGCGACGACAAGGTGTTCTACCTGATGAGCCGCGGTATCTCGGAAGAAGAGGCCCGCACCATGATCGTCAACGGCTTTGCCAACCCGGTCTCCAAGGAGCTGCCGCTTGAGTACGCCGTCGAGATGAACAACCTGATCAAGCTCGAGATGGAAGGAGCGATCGGATAATGAAACAGGAAACCAACACCGCTGCTACCACACTTGAGCAGGTCAATGCGATGCCCGCTGCCACCTGGGGCTGGCTGCGCATGAACCAGACCAAGCTTGAGCTTTCGGACGAGCTTACCGTCGCTCCTGCCGAAGCCATTGAGGTCGAGGGGCTGGACGAGCAGTTTTCCGGCGCGGCCGACGCCTTCGATACTGCCATGGAGGCCATGGCCGAGCGCTTCCCCGAGCGCCGCGCCTCCGCCCCCGGTGATGCCGCCGATCGCGCCCGCATCACGCCCGAGACCGAGCTCGACGTGCCCGCCACCTCTGTCTACCAGGCCGGTGCCATCAAGCTCGAAGAGGAGCTCTCCCCCGCTGAAGCCTTCGAGACTGGCATGGGCGAGGCTGCCTACGCCTACCTGGCCGACCACGCCACCAAGCGCATCGTCATCGATGTCCCCGCATACCAGCACGCCACGGTTACCGTGCGTGTGAGCGGCGTCGATGCCGCCGCGGTCATCGCCGCCATCGACGTCGTCGCCCGCCCGCAGGCAACGCTCGACCTGCAGATCGCCCTGGACTCCCCCGTTACCGGCGAGGGCGTCGTGGGCTCCGTGCTGCGCGTGTGTGCCCACGAGTACGCCACCGTCAACGTGACCTGCACGCAGACGCTCGACGATAGCTGGATCGCGCTCGACGACACCGGCCTGTTCCTGGACGAGGGCGCGCGCGTCAACGTGCAGCACACTGTCCTGGGTGCCGGCGCCAGCGCCACCGGCCTTGCCGGCGACCTGTTGGGCGATACCGCCAAGGTGACCATCGATACCGATTACCTGGGCGCCCGCGAGCAGGTGCGCGACTTTAACTACGAGCTGCGCCACCGCGGTCGCAAGACCGAGTGTGAGATCGACGCCAACGGTGTGCTGACCGGCACGTCCAAGAAGGTCTACCGCGGCACCATCGACCTCGTGCACGGCTGCAAGGGCGCCGTCGGCACCGAGCGCGAAACCGTGCTGCTGGCCAACAAGGGCGTCGACAACAAGACCGTCCCCGTCATCCTGTGCGACGAGGACGACGTCGCCGGCAACCACGGCGCTACCATCGGCCACGTCCGCGACGAGCAGCTGTTCTACCTCGCCTGCCGCGGCCTTGACCAAAGCGCCGCCGAGGACCTGTTCATCCGCGCCAAGCTGGAGGACGCCGCACTTTCCGCCACCGCCGAGCGCACCCGCGCCGCCGTCGTCCGCCTGGGCAACAACCTGATCGACAACTTTGAAGAGGAGCTCGCATGATCGCCACCGAGCACGTTAAATGCGACACCTGTACCGCACCGGAGCCTATGGAGCTCGACGCCAGCGACGAGGCTTCGCGCGGCTGGCCCACCGTAGACATCGAGACCAACCCCTACAAGGCGCAGTTCCCGCTCTTCCAGCAGCACCCCGAGATCGCCTTCCTCGATAGCGCCGCCACCGCGCAGCGCCCTGCCTGTGTGCTCGACGCCGAGCGCGACTTCTATCAGCGCATGAACGCCAACCCCCTGCGCGGCCTGTACTCGCTGTCCGTCGAGGCAACCGACGCCATCGCGAAGGTCCGCCAGCAGATCGCCGACCTCATCGGCGCATCACAGGCCAACGAGGTCGTCTTCACCCGCAACACGAGCGAGTCGCTCAACCTGGTCGCCAAGAGCTTTGCGCCCACAGTGCTCAAACCGGGCGACGAGGTCGTCATCACCATCATGGAGCACCACTCCAACCTGATTCCGTGGCAGCAGGTCTGCCGCGAGACCGGCGCCAAGCTCGTCTACCTCTACCCCACCAAGACCGGTCAACTCACCACCGAGGAGGTTCTGTCCAAGGTGGGCCCCAAGACCAAAATCTTGGCCGTGGGTCAGGTGTCTAACGTGCTGGGCGTCGAGAACCCGGTCAAGAACCTCGGCAAGCTCGTGCACAAGTACGGCGGCTACCTGGTCGTCGACGGCGCGCAGTCGCTGCCGCACATGCCGGTCGATGTGGCCGACCTGGGCGCCGACTTCTTTGCCTTTAGCGCGCACAAGGCCATGGGCCCCATGGGCATCGGCGTGCTGTGGGGCAAGATGGGCCTGCTCAACGCCATGCCGCCCATGCTCACCGGCGGCGAAATGATCGACTCTGTTACCGAGCAGGACGCCGTCTGGGCGCCCGTTCCCGAGAAATTCGAGGCCGGCACGCAGGACGCCGCCGGCATCTTCGCCACGGGTGCCGCCCTTGATTACCTGGTCAACACGGTGGGTTACGAGAACATCCAGGCACGCGAGCAGGCACTCGTCCACTACCTGATGGGCGAGCTCATGCAGCTCGACTTTGTCCAGATCATCGGCTCCATCTATTGGGACAACCACCACGGCGTCGTGAGCTTTAACGTCAAGGGCATCCACCCGCACGACGTCGCGAGCATCATGGACATGGACGGCGTCTGCATCCGCGCCGGCCACCACTGCGCGCAGCCGCTGCTTACCTGGCTGGGCGTCGAGAACCTCGCCTGCTGCCGCGCCAGCGTGGCCTTCTACAACGACAAGGCCGATATCGACAAGTTCATCGCCGGCCTGCATCACGTTTGGAGCACGTTCAATGGGTAATCTGTACACCTCCACCACATTTATGGAGCACAACTCGCACCCCGACTATAAGTACGAGATGGATGCCCCCACGCACGAACACGACGGCATCAACCCCAGCTGTGGCGACGAGCTCACCTTGCAGCTGCGTGTCGAGAAGGGCGTGATCGAGGAGGCCTCCTTTACCGGTCATGGCTGCGCCATCAGCCAGGCCAGCGCCGACATCATGGCCGATCTCATCACCGGCGAGACCGTCGAGGAAGCTCACCGCCTGGCAGAGCTCTTCCTCGCCATGATCCGCGGCGAGCAGCTCTCCGAGGAAGATCTGGAAGACCTGGACGAAGCCGCCCAGCTCCAGGACATCTCGCACATGCCCGCCCGCGTCAACTGCGCCGAACTCGCCTGGCGCACCCTCGACGGCATGCTCACGGGACAAAATAATCAGTAGTATTTGTCCCAAATCTTAAGATTTTTGTTGGCCGAATCGCTTGACAAGAGTGGTTCGGCCATTTTCTATTCCGAGAGCTCAGCCTGTGCCTTCACCCGCGCATAAGCACGCTCAATACGAGAGACGCTACTATTGCCAGTCCCCGTATATCGCTCAATCTGGCGCACCGTAAAGCCGGCATCGTGCAATCCAAAAATAACGGTATCGCGCTGCGCAGGCGGTGCGTCTTTAACCCCATGGAGCGGAGCCCCGAGGCTCTTCGCCAACTTGTCGGCAAAGGCGTGGCGTTCCCACTCTGTCTCTTTCATATCGCGCAGCGCCGGTTCGCCGCCGTCGGGCGTCGAAAGCGAATAGGCAATAAAGCCCTCGGCAGAACCAAAAAGCTCAAGCACGCAAGAAGGATCAGAAAATCCCCTCGCGACATCGGCCGCGTCACCGTCGTAAGCGCACAAATGCTCCGGAAAGCTGCTCCAGGGATAACGCTCAATGAGACTGATGCCCGCCTCCTGCGGATCGGCGTGAACGGAGCGAATAGCCTCCATCACCTGCCAGTCGGTATCGAGCGCGCGCCGGTCAAAACGGTTCTGGAACAGATGCCCTGTGCGCCCCGTGCGTTTATTGAACCGCCGCGCGTACGTCAAAAGCAGCCGGTGCATCGCCGCGCTCATCGCGTCCTCGTAATCTGCAAGCACCAGACGCACGTGATTGCCCATAAGGCACCAGGCGATAACCGTCACGCCCGCCTTGCGGCAGCACTCACGCATCAGCTCCAAGAACTCCCACCGGTCTTCATCGCCCTCAAAGATGAGCTGCTTGCCCGTACCGCGGGCACAGACATGGTAAAAGCCGGTAACCGTTCTCCAAACGCGCTGCATGGCGCTCCCTTCGCCGGGATCTGCTTGCCATCCAATACAGCACGATTGAAGCGTGCCATCAAAACATTCACGCAAAACAATTCGCTCGCGCGGCCAAAGGCAGTAAACAGGCGGCGAACGGCACCGTTGCAACAGGTCAACCCCTGCAACGCTTACAAAAGCTGACCAAAAGCTTGCCCAAGACGGACCCCCTCTACGGAAGTGCACGACCACAGAATATAGAGTTAAACCGTTTCAATTGAAAGTTCCGCGCATCTCGCTACGAAAACTGAGCCGTTCGCCGAATATTCCGTGCATTTCGCGGTATTATAGGTGCTGCATGTCATGTCCCTTTCGAAGAGTCGCCCGGCAATCGCCAGCCACGGCCCCCAGACGGGACGCCAACACGATAGAGAGGAGAGGCATGCAGTACTCACAGGAAGTGGAGAACATGTGCCCCGTTGCCAAGGGTGCATACCACGGCCCCGCACCCATCCCCGAGGAGGGCAAGTGGGTCCAGGCTAAGGAGATTT
>CAJMSL010000049.1 GCA_905216045.1 uncultured bacterium | reverse complement strand
CGCGAAGGGAGCGCGGGTACAGCCGGCCTTCCTCGGAGGTTGGCATGATGCCCAGCGAGGAGAAGAAACCCATAAGCTCTTGTTCGGGCTGGGTCCTCATGACAGATTCGACGAATGCGGGGTGGTTATACCGCTGAGGATCAATCGATTCGTTGGAGAGGTTGCAACGGCCGTTACCGGTCGCAAGGAGCTTAAGGCCGCAGGCGACATCGCACTCAACGATGCAGACGCTGTTGCCAGCACGTGCGGCCGTAATGGCGGCGGCGATGCCTGAAGCCCCGCCGCCGATTACCAGGACGTCATAGAAGGCGCTCGTGTTCACTTAGGCCTCGTCGGTCTCGTGCGGGGTAATGGCCTCGACGGCAGAGACTGCCTTGGGCAACATGCCATCGGGCAGCGCGGTCTCGACCTCGCCCTTATCGCAGGCCTCGGCGAGTGACGGATTGATGGGAAGCGTGCCCAAGATGTCGAGGTTATAGCGTTCTGCGACCTCGGGGAGCTTGCTCTTGCCAAAGACCTCGATCTTCTTGCCGCAGTCGGGGCACTCAATATAGCTCATGTTTTCGACGATGCCCAGAATGGGGACGTTCATCTTCTCGGCCATGTTGACCGCCTTGGCGACGATCATCGAGACCAGATCCTGCGGGCTCGTGACGATGACGATGCCGTCGACGGGCAGTGACTGGAAGACGGTGAGAGCGACGTCGCCTGTTCCCGGAGGCATGTCGACCAGCAGGTAGTCGATGGGGCCCCATGAGGTCTCGCTCCAGAACTGCCTAATGGCGCCTGCGATGACCGGACCGCGCCAAAGGACGGGGGCGGTCGCGTTTTGGAGCAGAAGGTTGGAGCTCATGACCTTGACGCCGTGCTCGGAGATTTCAGGCAGCATGAGGTTGCCAAGGGCATGGACGTGGCGTCCGCTCATACCGAACATCTTGGGGATAGAGGGACCGGTGATGTCGGCATCGAGGACGCCGACCTTGTGGCCGTGACGGGCAAGCTCGGTGGCGATGGCACCGGTGACAAACGACTTGCCGACACCGCCCTTGCCGGAAAGCACGGCGATGACGCGTTTGACCTCGGACAGCGTATTCTCCTCAAATTGCGACGGCGACGTTTGTCCGCCGGCGGCCTGTGCGTGCTCGCAACCCATGTATGACTCCTTTGTATATGTTGGGGCCGGGGCCCCGTGATGTGACACGAGCGTCATTGTACCCTCGTTTGCGAGCGGGAGTCATTTACGATGCATTTGGGCCGAGCGTGCTTGCAATACGATGGGTCCAAGCGAATGGGCGGGCTTACTGAACTTTGCTGGCGAACTCGAGGTATTGCATGCGCTGCAGCTTGTCGATCGTCGAGGCGTATGGGCTGTCTTCAGATTCCAAGTCGTAGCGCAGCCCGTCGGCACCAAGGTAGCCGGCGACATTGATGGTGGGCACATCTGACCTTGTTGCAAGCAGGGCCTTTTGATAGTCGGTGAGCGGGGCGCCGATCTTTTTATGGGTAATGGCGGCAACCTCGTTTGCCCCGACGGTGTCGTAGACGTTGAGCTCGGTATTGCCGGCGATTTCATAGTTAGCCCAGACAAAATATGTCGACTGATAGATACGGAAAGCGTGGCTTGCCGTATCTTCCTGAGGGTACAGCTCGTCGTTGAGAGTCGTTGCGGCGCTCGGCTGATGGTCGCCAAAAAAGACAAGGACAACCGGTCTGCCGATATTGCGGAGCTCGTTGATAAAGTACTCGAGGTCCCGGTCGGATGCGTTGATGCAGGTGAGATAGGTGTTGAGCGCGCTATTGGCGCCCTCGCTGGCTCCCTCGACCCAATAGTTTGTCAGCTCCTCGGCGGGAACGGTGCCATAGTCGTAGCCGCCGTGATTTTGCATCGTGACGTCAAAGATGAACAGCGGGGCTTCGTCGGTTCTAAGCAGGTCGAGTATCTTGTCGTAGGTGGCGTAGTCGCATACGCCTGCATGGTTACAGGGCGCACCTTCGATATCGCCGATTGAAAGAAAGTCTCCAAAGCCCAGCTGCTGATAGATTTTATCTCGATGGTAGTTGACGGGGTTTTGCGGGTGCATAGCGGTAGCGGTATACCCAAGCTCCTTAAGGTCCTTTGCCAGGCTGTTGACGCCATTCATCTGATATAGCTGATAGGGGATTTTGCCTAATCCGACAAAGGCCGTTGTCGCTCCGGTCAAAAATTCGAATTCGGAGTTCGCCGTTCCGCCACCGGCGACCGAAGCGAGCATGGTGCCGCGAACAAGTGTGTCGGGAAGCGAGTTGTAGAATGCGGGGCCGGTGTACCCGGCCGCCTGGAGCTGCTCAAAGCACGAAAGGTCGCTAAAACTCTCATTCATGACGGCAACAATCGTCGGCTTGATTTCATTGAACTGGGCAACGGCCGCCGCGCGCTGCTCGCTCGAGCCATACGTGCTGTCGTAGGTGGCGGCGAGCTTCTGCTCGATGCTCTGCGCCTCATCGGGCGTATAGTCTTCGGGCTTCTCAATGGGCAACTCGTTGACCATTTCGGTGAACGAAGTGATAAAACCCTGAGACGCATACGTGGTGATGGGCTGCCAACGGTCAAATCCACAATTCAGCGCCTGCTCCAAGTCGATGCTGGAAAAGCCCGAGAGCCCCATAACGGTCACTAGCAGAAAAGCGCAGAGGTTAGCGGCGATTGCGGGGAAGACATGGGTGGGCGTACGGAGCTTTCTCGGTCGGATAAGCGAAAGAAGCCCTAGGGAAATCTCCAGCAGGGCTAGAGAGGTTACGATTCCGGCGGTAAAGGTAAACTCGTATCCCTCGCTCACTTCCATTGCGGTGCCAAGGGCCAAGATATCGCTTGGCAGGATGGCCTCGCCTTTAAACGTTATGACGAAGTGCTCGGCAATGCCAAGGATGCAACAGGCGACGGGCACGAGGGCCATGACGCCTCCATGACGCTGTCCCAGCAAATAAAGGGAGAGCAGAACCGTCGCGAGCAGCCCGACGGAAAACCCGAATGAGTTGGCGGGAATGCGATAGAACGTTTCGTTACAGGCAATTTCGAGTGAAACGAACGAGAGCGCTGAAACAGCGGCGATGACAAGGATGTCACGGCAAATACAGGCAACCGTTCCCGTCGCAAGATCGGTTTGGTCGATAAGTCCCGAAACCAAGGGCTCGACAAGAAGTATGACGGCGGTAGCACCGAGCGCCGAATAAGAAAGGACCCATAGGGAATTGTCCTCATTTACGAGCAATTGATTCGTAATCCATGCAGTTACCATGCCGAGCGGGATGAGGAGCGTCGCGCACCAAAAGACGCGGGCAATGGGCGGCTTTTCATTGTGTTTGATTGAAAAATATACACGCACCACGACGATGGCCACGATAAGGACGGCGATGAATATGGGCAGATTGGCCATGTCGCTCGAAGTGATTTCAAGGGGGATATCTTCGGTCATGGACGTTCCTCTGTTACGGCAAATTAAGTTCAGTATTAGATTACTGTAACCTTTCCACGGCATTTCGAGAAACAAAGCGCCCGATACGCAAAGCTAAAGGTCTGCGAATCTTGTATTACGAACATCTGTGCGCGTCGAGTGCGCTAAACTCATCGACAGTATGATTCGATGCAATAGGAGGCAAGGAGCTTCCATGTCTGATTCTTCTATCGTTATTCGCGGCGCTCGTGAGCACAACCTCCGTGATATCGATGTTTCCATTCCGCGTGACCAACTCGTGGTCATTACCGGTCTTTCTGGCTCGGGCAAGAGTTCGCTGGCATTTGACACTATCTATGCCGAGGGCCAGCGTCGATACGTCGAGAGTCTTTCGAGCTATGCGCGCCAGTTCTTGGGCCAGATGGACAAACCCGACTTGGATTCAATCGACGGCCTTTCGCCGGCGGTGTCGATCGACCAAAAGACGACGTCTAAAAACCCTCGCTCGACGGTTGGCACCGTAACCGAGATTTATGACTATCTGCGCCTGCTGTTCGCCCGTGTGGGCACCCCGCACTGTCCCGAATGCGGCCGCGTCATTGAGCGCCAGACGACCGACCAGGTTGCCGACAAGGTCTTGGCGGCGGGGGAGGGCCGCCGCGCGTTTGTGCTGGCACCGGTGGTGCGCGGGCGAAAAGGCGAGTACACCAAACTGTTTGAGGACCTTCGCGCCGAGGGCTTTAGCCGCGTGCGTGTCGACGGTGAAGTGCGCTCGCTCGACGATCCGATCGCTCTGGACAAGAAGTTCAAGCACGATATCGAGGTCGTGGTCGATCGCATCGTGATCCGTGAGAACTCTCTTGGCCGTATCGCCGAGTCTGTTGAGCAGGCGACCGCGCTGGCTCACGGCAATGTAAACGTGTACATGCTGCCCGATCGTGATGCTCCCGAGGGGACCGAGGGCGAGCTTCTGGAGTATTCGTTGGCCTTGGCGTGCCCGGAGCATGGACACTCCATTGACGATCTTCAGCCGCGTGATTTTTCGTTTAACGCTCCCTATGGCGCATGTCCTGAGTGCGACGGCCTGGGCTTTAAGAAAACCGTTGATGCCGAGGCGCTGATCGAGGACCCCTCGAAGTCCATTGCCGACGGAGTCTTTGGTAGCCTGTTTGGCAATTCGAACTACTATCCGCAGATTTTTGCTGCGGTCTGCAAACACTTTAAGGTGAGCGCCGATACGCCGTGGGAGGACTTGCCCCCTCGTGTGCGTCGTGCATTCTTGGATGGCCTGGGCGATACGAAGATCTCGGTCGACTACCAAAAGCTCGACGGACGTCGCAGCCAGTGGGATACCAAGTTTTCGGGCGTTCGCAACATCCTGTACGAACGCTATACCGAGACGACGAACGAGAACACCAAGGCGCGCCTGGAGAAGTACATTCGCGAGGAGCCGTGCTCGACCTGCCACGGCGCTCGTTTGCGCCCTGAGATGCTCGCCGTCACCGTGGGCGGCAAGTCCATTTACGAAGTTTGTTGCCTGTCGTGCCGTGAATCGCTCGAGTTTTTTGAGGGCCTGGAACTCACCGAGCGCCAACAGTTTATCGGCGGCCGTATCGTCAAGGAAATTCTGGAGCGTCTGCGTTTTCTGGTCGATGTTGGACTCGACTATCTGACACTCGATCGCGCCTCGGCGACGCTTTCCGGTGGCGAGGCACAGCGTATTCGCTTGGCAACGCAGATCGGCGCGGGTCTCATGGGCGTGCTCTATATTCTGGACGAGCCCTCGATCGGTCTTCATCAGCGTGACAACGAGCGCCTGATCAAGACGCTCGAGCGCCTGCGCGATATCGGCAATACCGTTATCGTTGTCGAACACGACGAGGATACAATCCGTGCCGCCGACTACGTGATCGACATGGGGCCCGGCGCCGGTGTCAACGGCGGACACGTAGTCGCGGCGGGAACGCCTGCTGATATCATGGCGTGTCCTGAGTCGATGACGGGCGCTTATCTGACCGGCAAACGAATGATTCGGGTGCCTGATGAACGGCGCAAGCCCGGTCGCGGCTGCCTTAAAATTACGGGCGCTCGAGCCAACAACCTCAAAAACGTTACCGCCAAGATCGAGTTTGGTACGCTTACGGTTGTTACCGGCGTGTCGGGATCGGGCAAGAGCTCCCTGGTTACCGACACCATTGCGCCTGCCCTTACGAATGCTATTCACCGTTCGACGCGCCCTGTGGGTCCGTATAAAAAAATCGAGGGCATCGAGTGTATCGATAAGGTTATCGATATCGACCAGTCGCCGATTGGCCGCACGCCGCGTTCCAACCCTGCTACCTATATCGGCCTGTGGGATGATCTTCGCGCGCTGTTTGCGAGTACGCCGGAGTCGAAGGCGCGCGGCTACTCGCCGGGTCGTTTCTCCTTTAATGTGAGTGGCGGGCGCTGCGAGGCGTGCAAGGGCGACGGGCAGATCAAGATCGAGATGCACTTCCTTCCCGATATCTACGTTCCCTGCGAAGTTTGCGGCGGTAAACGCTACAACCGCGAGACACTCGAGGTCACCTACCGTGGCAAGACCATCTCGGACGTGCTCGACATGAGCGTCACCGAGGCGCTGGCCTTCTTTGGGAATATCCCGCAGATTAAGCGCAAGCTCCAGACGCTGTACGATGTAGGCTTAGGCTACGTGAGCCTGGGCCAGCCCGCCACGACGCTCTCGGGCGGCGAGGCGCAGCGTGTGAAGCTCGCCAAGGAGCTTCATCGACGCCAGACGGGCAAGACGTTCTATATTTTGGACGAGCCGACGACCGGTCTTCATTTTGAGGACGTCCGCCAGCTGCTCGATGTGCTGCAGCGCTTGGTCGATGCGGGCAACACGGTGCTGGTGATTGAGCACAACCTTGATGTCATCAAGGTTGCCGACCGCCTGATCGATATGGGTCCCGAGGGCGGTAACGGCGGCGGAACCGTCGTGGTTTCGGGCACACCGGAGCAGGTTGCGGACTGTCCGCAGAGTTATACGGGCAAGTTTTTGGCGCCGTTGCTCAGGCGTGACCGGGAGCGTCAGGCTCAACTTGATGCTCAATAAATAGGCGATTCAGTTTATGGGCGCCATCGACTCCTTGTGATTCGATGGCGCTTGCTGTGCCGAAGTGACGTATGCAGCCGAATTGGACATATACTTAATCCTTGCGTCCGAATGCGAGGGAAAGGATATGTCATGGCAAAGGCTGTAAAGACGCCAAAAACCAATGCGATGCGCGAGCTGGAAAGTGCCGGCATTTCCTATGTTCTACATACGTACGAAGACGATGGTGATGAGTCGGTGGGCCTGGGGGTCGCGATTTCGGAGCAGCTTGGCGAGGAGCCCGGTCAAGGATTTAAGACTTTGGTCTGCGTGACGCCGTCCAACGACTATGTCGTGTGCTGCATCCCTGTTGCCGACGAGCTCGATCTAAAGTCCGCCGCGCGTGCCGCGGGGGAGAAGTCCTTGGCCATGATGCATGTGAAGGATTTGCTTGCGGCGACTGGCTACGTTCGCGGCGGCTGCAGCCCGGTCGGTATGAAAAAACGCTACCGGACGCTCATTGACGAGACATGCGTCCTTTGGGATACCATTTTTATTTCGGGAGGCAAGCGTGGTTATCAGCTCGAGCTTGCACCCGATGATTTAATTGCATTTTGCGGGGCGACGGTTGCCGCGATTACGAGAGAGGACTGAGCGATGCCGCAGGAAGAATTGAAGTGCGGAGCTCATTTTGCAAAAGAATCTGCGCCTCAGACACCCTCATCCGAAGTTTCTTCGTCGCGAGATGACACTGACGACATGGGCTCGTCGGACTACTCCACGGTTGGTCGTTCCGCCGGGCTTATGACCATTCTGACTATCGTGTCTCGCGTCACCGGTTTTATCCGCACGTGGGCAATGGCGGCCGCTATCGGCATGTCGCTACTCTCGTCCTCCTATCAGGTCGCCAACAACCTGCCCAATATGCTCTACGAACTCGTGATGGGTGGCATGCTCGTGACGGCGTTTTTGCCCGTGTACATGGGCGTGAGGCGTGAGCAGGGTCGCGAGGCCTCGAACGAGTACGTGGGCAACCTGCTTGGCATTCTGCTTTTGGTGCTGGGTGGCATTTCGTTGCTGGGGACCGTGTTCGCCCCGGGCTTTATCTGGACGCAATCGTTCCTTTCGGGTGACGGCGGCAGCATGGATACCGCTGCGTTCATGTTCCGTTTCTTTGCCATCCAGATTCTCTTTTATGGTTTGGGCTCGGTGTTCTCGGGCGTTCTCAACGCACACCGCGACTACTTCTGGTCGACGTTTGCCCCGGTCCTCAACAATGTGATCGTCATTGCGAGCTTTATGGGTTTTGCGCCCGTGTCCGCACAGTTTGGCGAACGTGCCGGCATCATCTTGATTGCGGCCGGTACGACCCTCGGTGTCTTTGTTCAGATGGCATGTCAGATTCCCGCGCTTGGCAAGCACGGCGTGCATCCCCATATCCATATCGACTTTAAGGACCCCGCGCTGCGCCAGACGATTGCGCTCGGTATCCCGACGCTGCTCGCCACGGTGTGCATGTTTGTCTCGACTTCTATCACCAACGCTGCCGCGCTGGTGGTCCAGCCCGAGACGGGTCCTTCCGTCATCGCCTATGCGCGCCTGTGGTACACGCTGCCCTACGCGCTGATTGCCGCCTCGCTTTCGACGGCGCTCTATACCGAGCTCTCTCATGACGCACAGGAGAAGGATTACGACAGCGTTCGCACGGGCATTTCGCGTGGCGTCGCCCAGATGCTGTTCTTCCTGATTCCGTTCGCACTGTACCTGATTGTCTTCGCACGTCCGCTCAACATGATTTACTGTGCCGGCAAGTTCGATGAATCCGGCGTGGCGCTGGTGTCCGAGTACCTTGTCTACCTGGCGCTCTCGCTGCCGCTCTACGGCGTGGTCGTGTTGATGCAGAAGAGCTTCTCTGCCTTGCTCGACATGAAGCCCTATAGCCGCTATTGCCTGTATTCCGCCATCGGCCAGGCTGGCTCGGTTCTGCTGTTTGGCGTTGTGCTGGGCTTCGGTATGCCGGCAATCGCGCTTTCGTATGTTGTCGACTACGTGATCTTGGTCGGCTGTTCGCTGTGGTGGCTGCGTCGTCGCCTGCGTGGCCTTCAGGTCAAATCTATCCTGCATGGCGGTTTCTTTGGCCTTTTGCTCGGCGGCCTAGGGGCTGCCGCAGGCGCCGGCGTCATGTGGGCGCTTGAACACTTTGTCGGGGTACTTGGCGGCTCGATTCTGATTACTCTTGGCTATGTTTGCGTTGCGGGTGTCGTCTCGCTTGCTGTTACCTTTGGCCTTGCCGTCGTTCTTAAGATGCCCGAGGTCTCGGCGCTGCTTCGTCGCAAGTAGGTGCGTGTGGCCGGTCACGACAACATTCCAACACTCGCCGAGCAGGTTTCGCGCGTTCCCACGCAGCCCGGATGTTACCTTTGGAAAGATGCCAAGGGCGATGTCATCTACGTTGGCAAGGCGAAAAACCTGCGTTCCCGTATGCGCCAGTACGTGACGCTGCAGGATGAGCGCCAAAAAATACCGCTCATGATGCAATTGGTTGCGAGCTTTGACTACATCGTTGTCGAAACCGAGCATGAGGCGCTTGTACTCGAGCGCAACCTGATCGGCCAGTACCATCCGTACTTTAACGTCGACCTCAAGGATGACAAGAGCTACCCCTTTATCGCCATTACAAAGGGCGACCTGTATCCCGCTATCAAATACACGCGCGAGCGTCATAAGCCGGGAACGCGTTATTTTGGTCCCTATACCGATAGCCGCGCGGCGCGTGAGACCATTGACACGCTGCGCAAGGTGATCCCGATCTGCTCGGCTTCTTGTGCGGAGTGGCGTCGTTGTCGTCGTATCGTCGAGTCCCACAAGGGCGAGGAAGACATCGTCAATATGATTTGCGCGCAAAACGGGCGTCCCTGCTTCGACTACCATGTCGGGCGCGGCCCAGGTGCGTGTGTCGGCGCGATTTCTCCTACGGACTATGCCAAGAACGTCAAGCGTGTCGAGCGCTTTTTGTCGGGCCATCGCAAGGATGTCGTCGAGGAGCTGACCTCCGAGATGACGGATGCCGCCGAGGCGCTCGACTGTGAGCGCGCGGCACGCGTCAAACGTCGTTTGGAGGTCATCAGGGGTCTGGACGACCGTCAGCAAGTCGTTTTTCCCTCCAGTGTCGATATCGATGTCATCGGTTTCTATCGCGAGGAGACCATCTCCGCCGCTTGCGTCTTTGTCGTGCGTGAGGGTCGAACGGTTCGAACCTGCGAGTTTATTCTCGATAAGGGTTTGGATGTCGACGAAGAGGAACTTCAATCGGGCTTTCTTAAGCGCTATTACGACGAGACGGCTGATATTCCAGCTGAGATAAACCTCTCTGTCGAGCTTGAGGATGCGGAGGCGCTGGGGGAGTGGCTTGCAGACAAGCGCGAGCGTTCCTGCCATCTCCATAGGCCGCAGCGTGGCGAAAAGCACCGTTTGCTCGATATGGCATCCAAAAATGCGCGCCATGCCCTCATGCGCTACATGATGCGAACGGGGTACGCTGACGACCGCACCAATCAAGCGCTCCTGGAGCTCGAAAGCGCGCTGGCGCTGCCGGCGCCGCCGATGCGTATCGAGTGCTTCGATATCTCGACGCTGCATGGAACCTTTACGGTCGCCTCGATGGTGGTGTTTACCAACGGACGCGCCGACAAGAGCCAGTACCGTCGTTTTAAAATTCAGGCCGAATTGGACGAGGCAAACGACTTCGTGTCGATGTCCGAGGTTTTGGGACGACGCTATGCTCCCGAGCGCATGGTCGACGAGCGCTTTGGCTCGCGCCCCGATTTGCTCGTTGTCGATGGCGGTAAGCCGCAATTGACCGCTGCGATCAAGCAACTTGAGGCTCTTGGGCTCGATATACCGGTTTGTGGCTTGGCGAAGGCCGATGAGGAAGTTTTCGTGCCTTGGGACGAGACTCCCGTCGTGCTGCCGACCGGGTCTGCTTCGCTCTATCTAATTAAACAGGTTCGCGATGAATCGCACCGTTTTGCCATCACGTTCCATCGCGAGTTGCGCGATAAAGCCATGACGGTATCGGTAATCGATGACGTTCCAGGCGTGGGACCCACCAGAAAACGTGCCCTTATGCGCCATTTTGGCTCGATGAAGCGTTTGCGCGCGGCGAGCGAGCAAGAGATCGCGGAAGTTCGCGGCATACCTGCCGATGTTGCCAAGGCGGTCCACGAGGCGCTCGTTGCATGGAATGCCGAGCGCGCCGAGGCGGCGGCTGGCCATTCCGATAGCTAAACACGAGCCAAACAACTGATATACATGATTGCGCGATTTTCAACCATTTATTTCGCCATGATTGCCTGCTGGTTTCGGGTTTTATTAACGCTAAAACGTTTGACTAACCCAAGCGAAAACCCTGCTATCCTGCGGGTTGACGAAGACTGATATCTCACCTCGCCGATACATACTGTCTGGCGAATCGTTTGTCAACGAATTCGGTGAACGGTAGTAAATACCGTTCAAGCGTATGTATGTATCGGTCGCCGAGCGCGGCACCTCAGTTGGGTTCGTCGGTAGGTAAGGTATATATCGTCCGCAAGTTGCGCGGGGGCAAGTCTAGGTGCTCCCGAGTAAGATTCTCTATTGATAGGAGAAGACATGGCCATCATCAACAAGGGTATGTCCAGGCGTTCGTTCCTCGGCCTCACCGGCAGCGTCGCTGCTGTCGCAGGGCTTGGTCTCACCGGCTGCGGTGGCAGCTCTAGCGACGAGGGTTCCGCTTCCGGTTCCACCGATTCCGCCAACCGTGGCGGCGGCGTGATCACCGCTGGTTCCGCTTACGCTCCGTCCAGCTTCGATCCCGCCAGCACCGGCTCCGCTGTGGGCCTGGGTGCTAACTGGCACGTCGTCGAGGGCCTCTACGGCATCGATTACCACGACTACAGCACCTTCAACGAGCTCGCCACCGACGATCCTAAGTCCGTGGACGACACCACTTTCGAGGTCACCATCCGCAAGGGCGCCAAGTTCTCCGATGGCACCGAGGTCACCGCTGACGATGTCGTTGCCTCCTACACCGCTTGCGCCGCTTCCGCTACCTATGCTCCGTTCTTCCAGCCCTTCGAGTCCATCGAGGCCAAGGACGCCAGCACCGTGACGGTCAAGACCAAGGTCCCCAACTTCTCCCTGCTCAAGGATCGTCTGGCCATCGTCCGCGTTACCCCGGCCACTCAGACCGAGGAGGATCGCGCCAAGCAGCCGATCGGCTCCGGCCCCTGGATGTACGACTCTATCTCCGATACCG
>CAJMSL010000048.1 GCA_905216045.1 uncultured bacterium | reverse complement strand
TCCACTTTGAGGCTATTAAGCTGATCAGCGAGAACCTGCGTGACTCCGTCGCCGAGGCCAAGTCCGGCCAGCCCGGCTCCGGCCGCGAGGGCATGGCCCTTGGCCAGTATGTCGCCGGCATGGGCTTCTCCAATGTTGGCCTGGGCATCGACCACGCCATGGCTCACACCCTGTCCGCTCACTACGACACCCCGCACGGCGTCGCTTGCGCCATGCTGCTGCCGATCGCCATGGAGTTCAACAAGCCGGTTTGCGCCGAGCGTCTGGCCAAGGTTGCCGTCGCCATGGGCGTTGACACCACGGGCATGAGCACCGACGAGGCTGCCGACGCCGCTATCGCCGCCGTCAAGCAGCTTTCCGCCGACGTGAATATCCCGCACGTCTGCGAGGCCATGAAGGCTGACGAGATCGAGGTCCTGGCCAAGGACGCCATGGCCGACGCCTGCTTCCCGGGTAACCCGCGCGAGGCAACGCTCGACGACGTCATCGAGCTCTTCAAGAAGATCTGCCCGGCTGCCTAGCCCAGTTTGGTGGTCCTTCGCCCGTAGGTGTATGGTCTTTTGACGTGCCGCTGGCCCCGCCGTGCTACGCACGGCGGGGCTGTTTGTGCTGCGTCGATGCCCTGAGACGGACAAAACCAAGGCGTACTGCCCGCTGCGGATAGGTGGTGCACTTCCCTGCGTGCATTTTTGGGAGTATTCAACAAGCTCTTAAAAATGCATAACGTTGTGAATGGGCGGTAGTGATCCGCAGGTGCCCATCGACAGCCATTGTGGGCGGGCTATCGATGAGTGGAGGGGGTTGTTACTGAGTTTCTGCTTTGCGACGACCTGCAACACTGCTGTAACCGCGTCGTTTTGTCGTTCGTGATGGGGCCGTTGGGGCCCACGGTGCTGAATACTCCGTTTTTTGCACGGTCCAAGGTGGGGCACCCTGAGACGAAGCAAAAAGATGCCTCATTTCTATGCAAATACCAATAGGATTTATGCAAGATTGAGATTGTAAACCGTGCACGTGCACAAAACCGGTGCGGGGACGTCTGGAGGCGGCTCGGCTCCTGGGGCATTGCACGTGCAGAACGGTTAAAATCGGGACTCGGTCTTAGTTTTACTTGGAAGGATGCATATGACTTCTAATATTGATGCTTCTCTAGAGGAGACGCTCTCTTATATCGCAGGACAGCTTAAGACGCTGACTTCTATTGCTTCGCCTACCGGCTATACCCGTGCGGCGACTGATTATCTGATGGAGACCCTGCGCGATATGGGGTTTGGGCCTGAGCGTTCTAATAAGGGTAACGTGCTCGTTGAGCTTGGCGGCGAGGGCGAGCCACTTGTGTTGGCGAGCCATGTCGATACCCTGGGCGCCATGGTGCGTTCCATTAAGGACAATGGTCGCCTGCGCCCCACGACCCTCGGCGGGCATCAGTGGTCTACGGCCGATGGCGAGAACTGCACCGTTTATACGCGCGATGGCAATGTCTACACGGGCGTGGTCCTCAATACTGAGCCTTCGGCGCATGTGGCCGACGAGCCGGTCAAGACCATCGAGAAGAACATGGAAATCCTGCTCGATGAGAATGTCGACAGCAAGGACGATGTGCTTGAGCTGGGCATTCAGACCGGCGACATCATCGCTATGGATCCGCGTACCACGGTGACGGAGAGCGGCTACATCAAGAGCCGCTTCCTGGATGACAAGCTGTCGGCGTCGATTCTGCTGGGTCTGGCCCGCGCTGTTGCTGACGGCGAGGTGTCGCTTTCGCGCAAGGTGTCGCTGCTCTTTACCGTGTACGAGGAGGTCGGCCACGGCGGTGCTTTCGTGCCGGCCGACACGCGCGAGATGATCAGCGTTGACATGGGCTGCGTGGGCGACGACCTGGGCTGCACCGAGCGCATGGTGTCGATTTGCGCCAAGGATTCGGGCGGTCCGTACAACTACGACCTGGTAACCACGCTGTCCAACATCGCGCGCGAGCTGGAGCTCGATTACGCCATCGATGTGTATCCGCACTACGGCTCGGACGTTGAGGCCACGCTCTCGGCCGGCTACGACATCCGTCACGGCCTGATCGGCCCCGGCGTGTACGCGAGCCACAACTACGAGCGCAGCCACATCGACGGCGTGCGCAATACCTACGAGCTGGTCCGCGCCTACGTACAGCGCTAACGATGCAGCGGCCTCGGCTGATACGGCAGTACCGACCGAGGCCGTCCTCTCTAAGTTGCGGTGAAATAGTGACTGTTTGGCGGTTTTAAACGCTTAAACAGTCCCTATTTCACCGCAACTTATGAAGGGGGTGGGACTACTTGATGGCGGCAGTAACGGTGCCGCCGCCGAGGACGACGTCGCCGCGGTAGACGACGACAGCCTGGCCGGGGGCGATGGCGCGCTGCGGCTCGTCAAAAGTTAGCAGCATTTGCCCGTCTTCGCCGCGCGTAAGGGTTGCTGCCTGGTCTTTCTGACGGTAGCGGTACTTGGCGCCCACGCGAATGCCGCCGGCATCGAGTTCTGCCTCCATGCGGTCGGCAGGGGCGCTCCAGATCCAGTCGTCGGCCGTGAGTGCTGTGGCCGTTAGGTCCTCGGCCTCGCCCAGATGCACGGTGTTGTTGGCGGCGTCGACGCCCGTCACATACACGGGATGCGCCATCGCGACGCCCAAGCCCTTGCGCTGGCCGATGGTATAGCGCAACGCACCGTTATGGCGGCCGACCACGCTGCCGTCGCGCCATACAATATCGCCCGGCGCGGCGGCATGTCCGCAGCGGCGCTCGATATAGCCCGCGTAGTCGCCGTCCGCGATAAAGCAGATGTCCTCGCTCTCGGCCTTCTTGGCGTTGATGAAGCCCTGCTCGGCGGCAATGCGGCGCACGTCGCGCTCTTTGTCCAGCCCGGCCAGCGGAAAGATTGTGCGCGACAGCCGCTCCTGCGTGAGCGAATACAAAAAGTAGCTCTGGTCCTTCTTGGGGTCTTCGCCGCGATGCAGCTGCCAGGTGCCGTCGGACGCCTGGCTTGTTTTGGCGTAGTGACCTGTGGCGATGTAGTCGCAGCCCATATCCAGCGCCGCATCCAGCAATGCGCCAAACTTAATGTGGCGGTTGCAGATGATGCATGGGTTGGGCGTCAGCCCCTCCTGATAGGCGGTCACGAAGCGCTCGATAACATTGCGGTCGAAGGTCTGCTGCAGGTTAAGTACATGGTGGGGTATCCCCAGGCGCTCGGCGACGGCCTTTGCATCGGCGATGTCGCGGTCGACCTTACTCGTGCTCGTGACGGGATCGGGCGCGGGGCAGGTGAGGCGCATGGTGGCGCCGACACATTCGTAACCCTGGCTTTTGAGCAGATACGCGGTCACGCTGGAATCGACGCCGCCACTCATGGCGACGAGCACGCGCTTGTTGTGCATGGGGAGGTTCTCCTTGGTGGCATGTGGCCAAAAAAGAAAAGCGGCGCGGGAGGCTGGTTCCGCGCCGCAGACATTGTAGCAAGTTCGGGCGTCCTGTGGGACGCCCTAATGAGATGGGCTCAGACTGCCGGGAGAGAGAGGAGACCGGCTCGTCCGTGGGCTCAACCTATGGGCGACAGGCTCTAGTCCTGGAACAGTGCCGTGGACAGGTAGCGCTCACCGGTATCGGCGAGCAGGGCCACGATGGTCTTGCCCTCGTTCTCGGGGCGCTTGGCCAGCTGCAGCGCGGCCCACACGGCGGCGCCGGACGAAATGCCCACGAGCACGCCCTCCTTGTGGCCCACGGCGCGGCCGGTCGCAAAGGCGTCGTCGTTCTCGACGGGGATGATCTCGTCATAGACCTGGGTGTCGAGGACGTCGGGCACAAAGCCGGCACCGATACCCTGGATCTTGTGCGGGCCGGCCTGGCCCTTAGAGAGCACCGGGGAGGTAGCGGGCTCGACGGCGACGATCTGAATCTCGGGGTTCTGCTCCTTGAGGAACTCGCCCACGCCGGTCACGGTGCCGCCGGTGCCGACGCCGGCTACGAAGATGTCGTCCTTGCCGTCGGTGTCATCCCTGTTCTCGGGGCCGGTCGTGGCCTTGTGGATGGCAGGGTTGGCGGGGTTTACAAACTGACCGGCGATAATGCTGTTGGGTGTCTCCTTCTGCAGCTCCTCGGCCTTGGCGATGGCGCCCTTCATGCCCTTGGAGCCGTCGGTGAGCACGAGCTGTGCGCCGTATGCCTGCATAAGTTTGCGGCGCTCGACGGACATAGTTTCGGGCATGGTGATGATCACCTTGTAGCCGCGAGCCGCCGCCACCGAGGCGATGCCGACGCCGGTATTGCCGCTCGTGGGCTCGATGATGGTGTAGTCGCCGCCGCGCGCGAGCTTGCCGGCCTTCTCGGCCGCGTCGATCATGTTCTTGGCGACGCGGTCTTTGACGGACCCGGCGGGGTTGAAGTATTCCAGCTTGACGAGCACGCGGGCCTTGAGGTCCTCATCGGCCTCAAAGTGAGTGAGCTCCAGAAGCGGGGTGTGGCCGATAAGCTGATCGATGGACGTATAAACATTGCTCATGGTGAACCTCCAAAGTGTTCAAATGACTGGATGCCGTGTGGTTTTACGGTGTGTGTAGCAGCGAAACCCACAAACCTTATGGGTTGTTCGTATTGCTGTTGGCAATCATAGTAGACAGTAAAGCCTAGTAACGCAATAGGAAATAGAAGATTATTACGAGTCGATTAACCATCTTGACCGGAACGGGTATTTTCAAAACCAATATTTCGGCTAGAATTTCTACGGACTAAATGACCGAAAGGCAGCACTATACATGTTGGTTTCTACAAAGGGCAGATATGCCCTGCGCGTTATGGTCGATCTGGCCGAGCACCAGGCGGCCGGTCGCATCCCGCTCAAAGAGATCGCGGCGCGACAGGGGATTTCCGAGAAATATCTCGAGAACATCTTGGCTACGCTCGTGCGCGCCAACATGCTTTCGGGCATGCGCGGCAAGGGCGGCGGCTACGTGCTTACGCGCCCGCCCGAGCAGTACACGGTGGGCGAGCTCCTGCGCCTGACCGAGGGCAGTCTGGCACCGGTTGCATGCCTGGATGGCGACTGCAAGGGCTGCGCACGCGCGGATGAGTGCCCCACGCTCGACGTGTGGAAGAACCTGGACAAGCTCATCAACGACTACCTCGACGGTGTGACACTCGATCAACTTGTCGCTCCCAACCATGGCTACGACTACGTCATCTAACCCACACCTGCCATTTGGGGACGGGGTAGAAATGGTAGATTCTCTCGCCCTTTGAGACTTGACAAATAAGAAGGCCGCCCATTTTTGCGATGGGCGGCCTTCGTTTTGGGCTGTTGAGACGGGCACGGCCGGAATGGCCGTTTTAGTCCTCGGCGATGCTGTCGAGGATGCTGCGCGTGATGGATACCAGGATACTGCCCATAAAGGCCGATCCAAAGCTGGCGATGGAGATGCCCGCGCCCAGCAGATTGACCGACAGGTAGCTGGCCAGCTCGAGCATAAAGCTGTTGACTACGAGCTGAAAAACACCAAGCGAAATAATAGTGAGCGGCAGTGAGATGACGGTCAGGAACGGTTTGACGAACGAATCGACAATGTTCAGGAACAGTCCCACAAAGGCAAAGCAGACCCAGGTCTCGGCAAAGCCGAAGGGTTGGATACCGGGGACGAGGAACGTGGCGATCGCGATGGCGATCGAGGTGAAGAGCCAGTTAAGCATAATGCGCATGGCGTGAATCCTTTCTTGCGCCGGGATTGCTGGCGTCGCGTGAAGCGGCTTACGGCGGCGACCTGGATGGTTGCGCGGGCGCGCCGCGGTGTTTGGGCGCCCATTGTCTCAAATATTCGTGGAGCTTACGTGCGCATATGGTTTCTAAACGGCGTTCGTCCTGAAAAACGCGCCGCTGGCAGAGAGTCTTGTCGCTTTAGTTTGGTGGTGTGCTACACTGCTACGGGCAAAAGCCACAGGCGTTGCCCTATTGCATAGAACGGGTGAACGATGCCCGATGTCAGTATCAACTTCGATGCCTTTTGGCGGGTTTGGCGGTGATCGATGAATATCGAGAACATGTTTGACAAGCCTGATGTCAAGCAGCTGGTCCACGCATTTAGCCTTTTGGACGACGAGAAGGATATCCAAGCGTTTTTGACCGATATCTGCACGCCGCGCGAGATTTGCGACCTTTCTCAGCGTTTGCAGGTTGCGCGCTATTTGGACGAGGGCGAGCCTTATGTTGAGGTTCAGGCCCGTACCGGCGCTTCGTCCACCACGGTGAGCCGCGTTTCAAAGGCGCTGAACGGCGAGTACGGTGGCTACCGCAAGATCCTCATTAAGTTGGAGGATGGCGAGTAGGCCAGCGACAACATTGAATTACGAAGAACCGTCCCTCCGGGGGCGGTTTTTATATGCCTGCAATCGGCTGGTGCGTTGGGTTCAGGTTGCTTTGTACCAAAAGATGGAACTGCGGTGGCAATGTGTCCGCTTGGGCGGGTAGGATGGATGCATTGATTATTGCGAACGGTTTGAGCGGAGGACCATGCCTGTTCGAATCTATACCACCAATGCCGGCACGGATTTGAGCGATGCCGAGTCGGCGCTGCTTGCCGACCTTATTGCCCGTCACGGGCGTGTCGTGTTGCTGGCACCAACGTTTGCCGAGCTCGATCTGTGCCGTCATGATGCGGCGGAAGCCGGCATTTCGCTGGGTATCGACTACAAGACACCCGCATCGTGGCTTCGCTCGCTTTGGGAGCTTTTGGGCGACGGGCGCGGTTTCGTCGACAACCTGCAACGTCAGATGCTGTTTTCGGATATGATTGCCCGCCGCGACGATGCCGACCTGCAGCCGCTTTCGCGTAGCCAGGGCACGGTGCGCATGCTCGCGCGCATGGCTCGCGATGTGCTGCCGGGTGTGGCGGGGACGACGGCCGAGCGATGCGGTGGCAACAATTGTCAGCCTGAGCCAAAAAGCGATGCCGAGGCTCGTGTGTTTGAGCTTTTGCGTGCCTACGCGGGCGGTTTGGACCGTCGAGATATGGTCGATCCCTGCGAGGCAGCCGACATTATGGCCGGTGCCCTGGCCGATAGCCTGCCGGCGTGCGCCCGCGCCGTATGCGTGCGCGGTACCACGTCGTTTACGCACGGTCTACTCGAGCTGCTGTCTGCCGTGGCGAACAATGGGGGAGAGGTCGTCGTGCTGCTTGCCCGCGAGCAGGCGGCGATGCGCGAGGAGCTTGCCACGGCATATGATGCCCGCGGTGTGCTGTTTGAGATCGCGCCGCTGGGGGAGGACGCCGTCGCGGCTGAGGTCGCTTACGGGGCCGCCGCTCAGCCTGCCTTTATTGAGGTCGCCGGCCCCCATGCCCGTGCTCATGTCTATGCGGATGCCATCGATAAGTTGGTGAAAGCGCACAAGGAGTCCAAGGCCGATAAAGCTACTGCAACGCCCGCCGACCCCGTGCGCGTGCTCGTCGTTTCTGCCCGGGCACCCCAGCTGTTCGGCGAGCTCGCCGCCCGTTTGGCGGCGCGTCACATTGCGGCCGAGACGACTGAGTTCACGGCGTTTTCCCAGTCCATCGCGGGCAGGCAGTTTACGGCGCTCGCCAACCTGATCGAGCGTATGAAAGCCGCCGACGAGGGCACCGCTTCCAAGACCGAGTGGTGGCCCGCTCCAGAGCTTACCGACTGGATTTATAGCCCGCTTTCGGGTACTGACGCCGCGAGCGCCCGCGGCTTCGACAAGAACATGCGCCTGTCGCGCAGCAAGACCACTGCGGGCGTCAAGAGCCTGCTGCAGAGCGTTCAGGGCCAGGTGAGGGGCGCGCGCAAGGCGACGAGCGACGATAACTGGTTTAAGAACGTACCGTGTGTGGTCTCGGACGTGTTCCAGGCGCTGTGGCGTGACAAGCCCGTGACGGCGCTTAAGGCCATGCTTGCCGTTGCCGAGGCGTTGCCCGATCGCGCTCTAGGCGGCCTTGACGGCCAGGCCCGTCGCCAGGCAGAGACGGCTTTGCTGCGCCATGCCATCGACATCCTTATGAACGATGCTCGCGCGCTCGACGTGTCGCAGGCCGCGACCGTGCCGGTTCTCGACGGCGTTCGAACCAAGGTGGACAAGCGCAGTACCGCCTACGATTACGAGACCTATGAGGTCGATCGCACACCACGAGCACAAGTGCGCTTCGCGTCGCTTGCCGATGCGTCGGTTCTTCGCCCTGGCAGCTACGATGCCGTGCTGTTTGCCGATGTCGACCTGGACGGCTATCCGCTTTCGCACGAAGAGGGCCCGCTTGCCACGTTGACAGCCGAGCTGCGCCGCGACGGCGTGTCTTTGGAGCCCGCTGCCCTGCTGCGCGTGCGCTTTGGCCGTGCGATGCAGGCGGCGAGCGGTCCGGTCGCGCTCGCCCGTGTGACGCACGATCGCCAGGCACGCGAGTGCTACCCGGCAGCCGTATGGACCGAGCTGTGGGCACATGCCGAGGCCGCTGGCGCTGCCAAGCCCATGCGCGTGGGCGAGGGCGATATCATCGCCGACTTTGATCCCGCGGCAGGTGAAGGCCTCAAGCGCGAGCGCGTGACCTGTGAAGCCCCTCAGCATCTGAGTGCCGAGGCCGTGCCGTATTTGGTCCTGCGCCGTCGCGATGGCGAGGGTGAGGACGCGCCGCTCGTGCCGCGTCTGACGTCCGCCTCGCAGATCGAGGCCTATTCTACCTGCCCACTGTGCTGGTTCGTGTCGTATCGCGTCAAGCCCCAGTCGATCGACGCGGGCTTTGGCAACATGGAGAAGGGCAACTTTGTCCACGACGTGCTGGAGCATCTGCATGCCCGTCTGCCCCAAGAGGGCATGGAGCGCGTGACGCCCGAGAATCTGCCGCGTGCACAGGAGCTGCTGCACGAGGTCTTTGACGAGACGTTGGCCGAGCACGCCGGCAAGCGCGGCACGGAGGGCCCGCTGGTGCCGCTCTCTGCGGTGGAGGAACGCCAGGTGGCCGAGATCTTGCCGCAGCTGGAGGGTGTGCTTGCCTACGAGTCCGAGGCACTTGCCCCCTTTGCCCCGCGCTACCTGGAGTTCGCCTTCAACGAGCTCAAGGTCGAGTATGCCGGTTGGCCGCTTGGCGGGCGCATCGACCGCGTGGACGTGGACGCCGAGAATCGTGCCGTGGTGATCGACTACAAGCATCGCACGGGCGTTGAGGAGTTTAAGCTCGCCGACCCCACGGTGCGTGACGAGGAATCGGGCACGGCGCCCATCGACGATCCGCGCTGGTTGCCACCACATACCCAGACGCTCATCTACGCCCAGGCCATGCGCCGCGCGCAGGATTTGGACACCCGCGCGGCGCTCTACTTTTCGACCAAGGGCGGCAAACCGGCGTTGCGAGGCGCAGCGAGTGCCGAGCTGCTCGAGGAGGAGCGTGGTGACGGTCGCATCCCGGGCCTTAAGAAAGGTTTCCCCGGCGAGGGTGGCAGCATGGACTTCGACGCCCTGCTCGATCGCGTGGAGACCGGCATCGCCGAGCGTCTGCGCGAGCTCGAGGCGGGCAACGTTGCCGCCGTCGACCCGACGTCGGCGCAGGCCGCGCATGCGCGCTGCTCGTATAACCACGAAGGAACGTTTGTAAGGAGGGACGTGTAGACCATGGATCTTTCGACTTTGATGCCGCAACAGCTGCAGATCGTCAAAACGCTCGACCGTCCGCTGTTTGTCTCGGCGGGCGCCGGTTCGGGCAAGACCTTTACCCTCACGCGCCGCATCGTCTACGCACTCTCTCCCGAATCCGGTCCGTTCGTTGAGCATCTGGACCAGGTGCTCGCTATTACCTTTACCAAAGATGCCGCGGCCGAGATTCGTGACCGCGTGCGCCGCGCGCTCATCGACGAGGGCATGGACGAGGAAGCACTGACCGTCGACGACGCGTGGATCTCGACCATTCACAGCATGTGCTCGCGTATCCTGCGCGCGCACGCGCTGGAGCTGGGCATCGATCCCGAGTTCACAGTGCTCACCGATACCGACGAGCTCATGGATCAGGCTGTCGAGCATGTGCTGGGTCGCGCAACGGCGCCCGATGCCGCCCCCGAGCTCGCGGCATCGCTCAAGGCCCTCTACGCCTGGTATCCCATGGCGGGCGAGGGCGGTTCCTTTGGCGCCGGTACGACCATCAAGGGTCTGGTGCGCGACCTGCTGGAGCTGTCGAGTCAGTTGCCGGGCGGTATGGACGACGTGCGCGTGGCGCGCGGGCAGGCCGATACCTCGGCACTCGCCGATGCCTATCGCGCGGCGCTGGGCGCAAGCAAGGCCGCGACCGAGAAGGCGCAGATGGCACTCGACGCCATTGACGCGTTCGAGGCGAGCGGCAAGACCATGGCCGATGCAGCGCGACTCATGATGTCGTGCACCATGCCGCGCCATTTCAGTTCTTCTGCGAAATTCATCGGTTTGTTCCGTTTAAATTGTATGGTTTGTCGATACGTTCCCACAAAGATAGCCCAAACTCCATGAATAGACAAGGGGAGGGTTCACCCCTTCTCCGTCGGAACAGGAACCGCCTTCTCCGCCGGAACGACCGGATTCCGGCACCATTTGCGCACGCCACAGGTATCGCACTGCGGACGGCGGGCCGTACAGACATAACGGCCGTGGAGTATCAGCCAATGGTGTGCCTTCGGCAACAGCGACGAAGGGATATGCGCCGTAAGCTGCTGTTCGGCCTGCAAGGGCGTCTTGGCATTCCGGGTCAGTCCGAGTCTGCGCGATACGCGGAAAACATGCGTATCCACTGCCATCACCTCCCGGTGAAACACCACCGAACCGACCACGTTGGCTGTCTTCCGTCCCACGCCGGGAAGTTTCTGGAGCTCCTCCACACTGTCCGGAACCACTCCTCCGAAATCGTCCACGAGTTTCCGAGCCATCGCCGCAAGGTTCTTCGCCTTGTTGTTCGGGTAGGATATGCTCTTGATATACGGAAATATCTCCTCCGCAGAGGCTTCGGCCATCGCCTGCGGAGTAGGAAAACGTTCAAACAGGGCCGGAGTAGTCATGTTCACCCGCTTGTCGGTACACTGTGCCGACAGGATGGTAGCAACCAGAAGTTCATATGCGGAACCGTAATGCAGCTCGGTCTCCGCGACGGGCATATTTTCGGAAAACCATCCGATAATGCCCCTGTATCTCTCTTCCGTAGTCATAACGATACCAACGACAATATTCCACCGGCGGTACGTGCGTACCGCCGACTGCGTTCATATCATACCATATACACTTCGAGAAGCGTCCCCTTTCCGGACAGGACCGCTTCGTCTATTTCGGCCGGAAGCAAAAGGCTCTCGAGAGCCGCAAGCTTTTCGCTGCCCCCATCGGTATCCGCCCGAAGCGCCCCGTCGGTACATATATACGCCACGAAACTGTCCAGCGAGGCGTAGTCGCGCCTCACCTCTCCGTCCACCTCTATCACGTTGGTCGTGAAAAAAGGAGTGGAAACTATCTCTTTCACACTACCGGGCGCTGCGACGGCCGGCCTGAAATACTCCTTTCCGTAATTGAAATCTATCGCATCGGTAGCCTCCGCCGTATGGAGCTGCCGCGGCTTCCCGTCCCTGCCGAGCCTGCCCCAATCCGATATACGGTAGGTAATATCCGAAGTCTCCTGTATTTCGGCGATGAGCAGTCCGGGTCCTATTGCATGCACCGTACCGGCCGGAATATAATACGCATCTCCCTTCCGAACCTCGTAACGCATCAGCAGGTCGGTCAGAGTACCCTCAGAAACCGCCCGCAAATACTCGTCGCGCGTTACCGGACGATTGAAACCCACATACAGGTAAGCTCCCGGTTCGCAGTC
>CAJMSL010000047.1 GCA_905216045.1 uncultured bacterium | reverse complement strand
ACAAATGGGAAATTTCAGACGGCAGAGCGTCGAATTTGTCGCTCTCGCTGGTGGGGATGTAGCAGCCCTCATCCTCAAATACAAAGTGCTGGCTGCCGATGACGACTTTCTCACCGGCTACGCTGCTGGCGATGCCGTGGGCCACGACGTACTGCACTTCGCTGTGCATTTCCTCGTGGTTGATGCCCTTCTGGGCAGCGGCCTGCACAACGGCGTTGGCCATCGAGTGGGGATAATGCTCCTCCAGGCAGGCGGCAATGCGCAGCACATCGTCGGCATTGCGGCCGCCAAACGGCACAACGTCCACCACGGTGGGGGTAGCATGGGTCAGGGTGCCGGTCTTGTCGAACACAATGGTGTCGGCCTTGGCAAACGACTCAAAGTACTTCGCGCCCTTGACCATGACGCCCATCTTGGCGGCATCGCTCATGGCGGTCATAACGGCGACGGAGCCCGTGAGCTTGAGTGCGCACGAGTAGTCGACCATCAGCGCCGCCGAGGTCTTAATGAGGCTACGCGTGGTGAGAGCGACAAGGCCCGCGAGCAGGAAGTTCCACGGGACGATCTTGTTGGCGAGGTCTTCCATATGCGACTGACCCTCGGACTTGAGTGAATCGGCCGTCTGCACGAGCGAGACAATCGAGCGGAGCTTGGTCTGAGCCGTGTTGGCGCGCACGCGCACCAAGATGCTGCCGTCTTCCACGACGGTTCCGGCGAACACGTCATCGCCTGCGCTGCGCTCGACGGCAAGCGGCTCGCCGGTCAGGGTCGCCTGGTTGACCATGGCGCTCCCCTGCTCGACGACGCCGTCAATGCAGATGGACATGCCGGTGCGCACGGCCACCAAGTCACCGGGCTCAAGCTCGGTCGCGGCAACGCTTACCTCGGTGTCGCCGACCACTTTTTGTGCCTTATCGGGCACGTCGAGCAGCGAGTTGATGAGCTCGTTTTCGCTCATGGCGCGGGTGTAGTCCTCGAGCAGCTCGCCCACGTTGAGCAGGAACATTGTCTGGCCCGCGGTGTCGACATCACGCTTGACGAACGATATGCCGATGGCCGAAGCGTCAAGCACAGGAACGGTCAGGCGCGGTTGCGCGAGCTCGTGGAGGGCGGCACGCAAAAAGATCATGTAACCGGCCACGACAAAGATGGCGCGCAGCGGCGTAGGCAGGAACCAGCGGCGCGCGTAATGGGCACCGACGAGTGTCGCCAGGTCCATAACGAGTTTGTGCTTGCGCGGCTCTAGTTGCATCACGTAGCCCGACTTGGCATCGGCGATAGCTTGAGCATCGAGTGCGCCCAGGGCGTCGAGCACGCTCGCGCGGCGCGGCTCGTCGTACTCCAGCGCCATCTGGCCAATACGGCCATACACGCGCACCTTGTGCACGCCGTCGATATCGCCGCCAAGCTTAAGAAGTGCGTCGAGATCGCTCTCTGGCACAGGACCCGCCAATTGAAGACGGGTCCTGCCGGGGATCTCGCTAATAATCGAGAATCTCATAGTTTGTGCCTGGGAGCGTTACTCGGCTGCCTCGTCAGCAGCGGCCTCGCTCTGGGTGATGTAGGCCGCCTCGGCAACCATGTCGTCGACATTAGCCTTGGCCTGCTCGACCATGTCCTGGTAGCAGTTCTTGATGCGCATACCGCACGCGATGCCCTGCACGCAGGCATTCTTTACCGGAGCGCTGGTGAGCAGCTTGATGCCGGCCGTGCCGAGCAGAAAACCGCCACCAACAAGCAGGGTGTTGAACGTGGACTTCTTCATGATGTCTCTCCCTTTTCCGCAACAACTGCGGCACGGTGCCTTAGCACCCGAGTAAACAAGTTTGCTCGAGCACACTTTTGGAAAATAGTTTAGTTTATCTAACTATTAAGTTCAACAAAGGTTAACTTTTTGGAAATCTTAGGGCGCGGACCAGCCGGCTTCCGACAATCCGCCCGCCGCGACGTACATCTCCGGCATCCAAGAAAGGCTCTTCCCTGACCCAACAAATCGAGGTCTAATTCTTTTCCCGAGAAGTGAACGAGCGAAATCGGACCCACGAAGCATCCGCACTTTTCAGCAACAAAACCGCAGGAAAAAATTGACAAAACCGCAGGAAACAGCGTCCAAAAAGTGTCGATGCTACAGGGGTCCAAATAAGGTCGTTCACTTCTCGGGAAAAGTATTAACCTTCGATTTCCACAGCTCCGAAAAAATGTGACAAAGGGACAGTCTCTTTGTTACCCGCACAAAAATGGGCACGCCAACGGCGCGCCCATTCACTCTATTCCATTCAGCCCCGCCTGACCCGAACGGCCGAGTCGTCACGGAACCGAGGGACCGGGCGCAGGGCCTTGCCTCTCAATGAGTTCCGCACGAACAGGAGGCGCCAGTGGCGCCTCCGTCGTGAGTCAGGACTGTCCGAAATTGAGAGGCAAGGCCCTGTGCCCGGCCCCTCGGTTCCCGCTTACGAGAGCGACGTTCTCAGCAACTCGTTGAAGAGCTTCGGGTTGCCCTTGCCGCGGCTTGCCTTCATGCACTGGCCCACCAAAAAGCCGATGACCTTCTGGTTGCCGTCACGATACTGCTGCGCCTGATCGGCACAGTTAGCCAGCACCTCGTCCACAATCGGCTGCAGCGCGCCGGCATCGCTCACCTGACGCATACCGCGCTCGTCGACGATCTTGTTGGGGTCATCGCCGGTCTGGGCCATGGCCTCAAAGACCTCATGAGCCTGGTTGGAGCTGATGGCATCAGTCGCCAGCAGCTTGGCAAGGGCTGCCACCTGAGCCGGCGCGATACCGGACTCGGCCAGCGAGACGCCCGCGCCCTTAAGGTAGGCGATCATCTCGTTCACCAGCAAGTTTGCGACCGTCTGTGCCTCCTTGCCATCCATACCGGCAGCGGCCGCCTCAAAGAACTCGGCAAACTCGGGGTCGCCGGCGATCTGCTCGGCATCGGCCGCCTTAATGCCAAAGTCGGCCTCAAAACGGGCGCGCTTGGCATCGGGCAGCTCGGGAATCTCGCCACGGCAGCGGTCAATGAACTCGTCATCCAGATCAAACGGCGCCAGATCGGGGTCGGGGAACAGACGGTAGTCGTCGGCCGTCTCCTTCACACGCATGACCACGGTGCGCTTGCGGCTGGGCTCCCAGTGGCGGGTCTCCTGATAGATGATGCCGCCCTCCTCGAGCACCTCGGCCTGGCGGCAAATCTCGTAGGCAAGGCCATCATGCAGGCTCTTAAACGAGTTGAGGTTCTTAAGCTCGGTCTTGGTGCCCAGCTTGGTCTCGCCGCGGCGGCGCAGCGACACATTGCCGTCGCAGCGCATGGAGCCCTTCTCCATGGAACAGTCCGAAATGCCCAGCGTCACAAAGATGCGACGGAGCTTTTCCATAAACAGGCGAGCCTCCTCGGGCGTGCGCAGATCGGGCTCGGTGACGAGCTCAATCAGCGGCGTGCCACAGCGGTTGTAGTCGACGAGCGACTCGGCCGCGGCGGTAATGCGACCCTCGGCGCCACCCACGTGCACCATCTTGGCGGCGTCCTCCTCCATGTGAATGCGCAGGATGCGAATAGGTACCGTGTAGGAACCGTCCTCGCGACGCTCGGGCATCTGCAGGTTGGACGCGTCGTAGCTGGCCAGATGACCGGCGCGCTGGTTGCCCTCACGCATGGTCGACGTCATGGACGTGGACAGGCCCTCAGCGTTGGCCGAGGCGCTCGCCAGACTCTGGGCCTCGGCCTCGCCAAATGCGCAGTCGGGGCGCTCGGCGGCGCCGCGACCGGTCACGTCAAGATCCAGGTGACCGTACATGGCAAAGGCGACCGGACCCTGCGTGGTCTGGAAGTTCTTGGCCATGTCGGGATAGAAGTAGTGCTTGCGGTAGAACATCGAGTGGCGCTGGATCTCGCAGTTGGTGGCGAGACCGGCCTTGACGATGCTCTCGATGGCGCGTTTGTTGGGCACCGGCAGCGCGCCGGGCAGGCCCAGGCACACCGGGCACACGTTGGCGTTGGGCTCGTCATCGTGGCTGAGCTTGCAGTTGCAGAACATCTTGGTATCGAGTGCGGTGAGCTCGGTATGGATCTCCAGGCCGATCACGGCCTCCCAATCCTGCAGGACCTCGGAAAGCTCCTTCATTACAGCTCGCCTCCCTTCCCGGCAAAATCGGGCGCGACGGAAAGCGCGGGCGCACCCGTGGCGGCATCGGCAAAGCCGCGCTCCAGAGCGCGGGCAAACGTGAGCAGCTGACGGTCCTTAAAGGCCGGACCCACCAGCTGGGCAGAAACGGGCAGCTGAGTATCCTCGCCCAGGCCCAGCGGTACCGAGATACCACCGTTGCCGCAAATGTTGAGCGAGATGGTGTACAGGTCGGAGAGGTACATCTGCGTGGGGTCGCTGATCTCGCCAAACTTAAAGGCCGTGCGCGGCGAGGCGGGCATGAGGATGGTGTCCACCTTGGCATACGCGGCATCGTAGTCCTGCGTGATGAGCGTGCGGGCCTTTTGCGCAGCGTAGTAGTACTTGTCGTACACGCCCGAGCTCAGCAGGTAGGCGCCGAGCATCTGACGACGCTTGGCCTCGGCGCCAAAGCCGTGGGCGCGCGAAAGCGAGCTCTGGTCGGACAGGTTGGCGCAGCCCTCCTCCTGGTAGCCGTAGCGAATGCCGTCGAAACGGGCCAGGTTGGAGAACGCCTCGGCCGGGCCGATGACGTAGTAGGCGGCGATGGCGGCGTCCAGGTGCGGAAGGTCGACCTCGACCAGCTCGGCACCCTGGTTCTGCAGCTCCTGGGCGGCACGCTGAACAGCGGCCTTGACCTCGGGCGTCAAACCCTCGGCCTCCATAAACGCGGGGATGACGCCCACGCGCTTGCCCTCGATGCTGTCGTTGAGATGCTCGGTAAAGTCGACGGCACAATCCTGGCTGGTGCAGTCGTACGGATCGTGGCCCGCACCGGTAAGCGCGTTCATGGCCAGCGCGACATCCTCGACCGTGCGGCCAAAGGGTCCCACCTGGTCGAGCGACGAGCCAAAGGCAACCACGCCGTAACGGCTCACAGCGCCATACGTGGGCTTAAAGCCCACCACGCCGCACAGCGACGCCGGCTGGCGAATGGAGCCGCCGGTGTCCGAGCCCAGCGAGAGCGCGACCTCGCCCGCGGCGACGGCGGCAGCGGAGCCGCCCGAGGAGCCGCCGGGCACGCGCTCGGTATCCCAGGGGTTGTTGGTGCGGTGGAACGCCGAGCTCTCGGTGGAGCTGCCAAAGGCAAACTCGTCCATGTTGGCCTTGCCCATGGGCAGGCAGCCGGCATCGAGCATGCGCTGGACGCAGGTGGCGGTGTAGACGCTCTGGTAGTTCTCGAGCATGCGGGAAGCACAGGTGGTGCGCGTGCCTACGAGGTTCATGTTGTCCTTGATGGCCAGCGGCACGCCCGCGAGCGGGGGCAGCGGCTTGCCTGCGGCACGGTCGGCATCCACGCGCGCGGCGGCCTCGAGCGCAAGCTCGGGCGCCACCTGCAGGAATGCCTGGCCCCCGCCCTCGCGCGCCTCGATGGCGGCAAGGGAGGCCTGGGCCACCTCGGTAGCGGTAAAGTCGCCAGCGGCAACGCCCGCGGCGATCTGGGCAGCGGTAAGGGAATCGAAGCTTAGCGCCATTACTCGCTCTCCCCCTCTCCCAAAATGGACGGCACGCGGAAGTAGCGGTCGCGCGCGCTGCCGGCGTTTTCGAGCGCAACGTCGAGCGGCAGGTCGCGCTCGGGCTCGCGCAGGTCATCGCCCATCACGTTGGACAGGCTTCCGATAGGATGGAACGTGGGCTCCACGTCGGGCAAGTCATATTGCAAGACGGGCTCGAGCATCTGGACGGCGTCGTTCAGGTAGGACGTCATCTGGGTGAGCTCATCATCGGTCAGTGCGATCTTTGCGTACTCGGCGATGCCGCGCACATCTTTCTCGCTGAGTGCCATAGGCGCTCCCTTCCGCATAACAGATAAACCGCTCTAGTATACAAGGCAACGCCGCTCGGAGCAGGCGCTTTACCTAAATGCAGCGAAAACGTAACGAGGGCGGCAGTTGGCAGGCGGCGGGCTGGCGGTTCCGCAGCGAAACCGCACCGTCCATAGCGAAAATCGTCCCGCCCATAGCGAAAACCGTCTCGCCCGCGACGAAAACCATCCCGCCCGCAGCGAAAACCATCACAACATTCGACGTTTATCGTCAAAATCGAGATTTTCATCGAATGTTGTGATGGTTTGGAAGCCCCGACCACCGCAAAGGTGCCTGTCCCCATTGCGGTGGTTCTGGAGAATGTCCTATGCCGAGGCCTTGGCCTTGCGGCGCTTGCGGACCGCGTGGATCACGATGTCCAGCAGCAACAGCACAATGGCTACGACCACGATGAGCACGGCAAACTCGCGCTTGCCCCAGTGGCGGCCGGCCAGCGACTTTTGCTTGTCTACGTCCTTCTTGTTGTACTTGGTGCGCACGCAATGCACCAGCAGGCGATGGTCGTTCACGCCGTAGGGCGTGCAGGTGACGAGCGTCACCTTGTCGGCGCCGGGCTCGATGGTCAGCGACTCCATCTCCTCGGGCAGCACCACCTCGGAGTCCACCATCTTGTAGGCGAGCGTCTTGTTCATGGTGTGCAGCAGCACCAGGTCGCCGGGCTCCAGCGAGTGAATGTCGTCGAACATGCTCAGGTTGCGCATGCCCGAGTGCGCGGTGAGCACGCAATGCGTCGAGGCGCCGCCCACCGGCAGGCGCGTGCCCTCCAGGTGGCCGACGCCCGCCATAAGGACTTCCTCGCTCGTGCCGTGGTAGATGGGCATGCTCACGTCGATGGAGGGGATCTCGACCCAGCTCATCATGGGGTCGCGGTCAAAGATGAGCTGCTGGGCGTAGGGCTCGATCTGGTCGGCGGGAAGCTCGGTGGCCTCGCCCGCCAGCTGCTCGTTAAAGGAGCGCGCCTGGAGCAGGATGCGCTCGCGCTCCTCGGCAGACAGCGCGTCCACGGTGCTGGACACCGTGCTGATCTGGTTAAACACGCCCGAGGCTTCGAGCCGGTCCAAGATCCACGGCCAGGTCATAAGGCCCACGCCAATAAGGATGATGACGATGGTGATGAGCCGGTCGGCCCAGCGCGGCAGTCGCTTGCGACGGCGCTTGGGCTTTGGTTGAGGTTTGGGCTGAGGGCTTGAGCCACCGTTAGCCGCGGCGTTATTGCTCTTCATATGTTTGGCGCCCTGCACCATCGCCGGTCACTCCTCTACAGCCCAGGTTGTCTGAACAAATAATAGCCGAATAGCGAGCCCATGCGCCGGACAACGCAGCTAGACTGCACCGTCCGGGCCACGTTACCCCACTCAACCAATCAAGCCATATGTTGCTTTCATCATCTCGAGCAACTGCGCCATCGTTACGCCCGCAACCCCAATCTGTTTCAGATTGACGTCGCCCATCTCACAATCTTTAACAAACGCAAGCATATCGTCCTTCAGTTCTCCGCGCAGGTCGACACCTTCCGACTCGCCAAGCAGCTGAGCAAGCCTCAGCGCATCGCGTTTATGCTTTTTTACCTTCCTCGAATCAATGTTCTCCCCCGCTTCCCTTCTAGCTTTTAGGTCGAGATACGCCTTCGCTTTGAACGGGACAATGTATTCCGTCCCCAGGACCGAAACGCCGCCTACGGTTCGAATTCCCTGAAGGAACAAGCCGTAGTAAGCATCGTCCAACAAAATTGCCGAAAGACTGCTTATGTTTTCATCAACGTGAATTGGCGCCACATCAATCCCCTCACGACCCTTTAGAAAGTCGGGGCACTTCGCGAAGAGTTCGATCATATGGGGGTAACCCCGCCTCTTTGGCTCTGTAAACCGATAAAAACATGAGCCTTTGCCTTCGCCCCAGCCGCAGCGGTAACCGCCATCACGCACCAAAGTCCATATAGCTTCTGCCGTCTGAGGCAACCGGTCATCGGCGACAATTACCACATCAAAATCGTGAGTCGCCCTAAACGGAAGTCCCGCCTCCGCGAGCAAAATGTCGCATGCCGTGCCGCCGATAAGGGCATACGATCCTGCGGCTTCTTGCATATGCTGCTGAAATTCTTGGAGACCTTCTACAGCGCTTCTTGCCATGGATATTCCTTTCCAAACATGCGATCGACTTCGAGCTGAATTCGCTCATCGTCGATTGCCGCCAAAGATAGCGCAAGCGAAATGTCGTCGACACGGGAGGAGTCGGCAAACACGGGTACATAGCGCCACACTTGGATCATCGCCGTCTCGTTATCCGGCAACTCCCCGTCTGCGACTTCGAGGTCGCTCAGTTGACGCCATGCACTTCTTAAGACGGCCTTTTGTTCCATGCCCGGCGCAGCGAGCATCGAACGCGCAGCGAGCGCCGTCTCCCCGGCGTCAGCAAGATAGTCGATCTGCGGCGTCTTCCTTGCAAAAAAGACCTTCGAGACAGGCGAGGAAAGCTCTGCCATGTGCTCACTGAGCAGAAGATCAACGGCAACAGGGAACACGACGACACGTCGCTCGCGACGCTCGCGCCTCGCGAGTCCTCTGTCAACAAGCTCGGTTATGGCCTCACTCGCGCGGCTTGCCGAAATCCCAAGCGCACGACAAAGGTCATAGGGACGATACGGCTCCTGGGCTGCTCCCCAGATTGCGGCAGCCTGTGCGTTGGGTGACATCTTGGTCGCGTGATTGCGAAACCGGGCACCGCCCCTCTCCGTGCAAGCTGTGCCCATAAATGGAAGAAAAGCCTGTCTACCGGGGCAGACAAAGGGAATCCCTTGTGCGACCAATGCTTTGCGCTGACGTGCATCGGCATCAGGAAACGAAACGACAACAGGAGTCTCCGCACGCAAGGCTAGCTGGCTATAGACCCTCTTAGCCTCGGGAAGCCCGACGCCAGTAGGCAAACTTGCAAGCAAAAACGAAAAACCGTTTGCGTCAACAGCGCGGACCTCAATCGCCCGCAGATGCAGCGGCAAGCGTGCGGATCCAGGCCAATTTTTGGTCTTGGCAGAGAGGCCTAGTGCTTCTTGTAAGTAGATTAGCGCTTCGTTCATTTCCATCGTTTTCGTTTGATTCCATTTTTAATTGGAATTATACATAATTTTCGGAATTAACGAGATTCCTTTCGTGCATAAGCCCGCATTTGAGTTTTCAAAATGTCCCGAATCGGCTGGGCGATTCGGGATACAATGTCAATAGAAAACGACGCACCCCGCGTAAGTGTACGAGAGCGCGGGCGGTCTAGTTTTCAGCTTTTGTTAAATGCCCGGGATCCGACCCCCGGGCATTCTTATTTGCGCTTTCGGCGCAAATGCCGTCCACCGTCCGCACCGCGCGTGCGCCTACGGACCTTAAACCGAACCTCATACTTGTCAAGAAACGCGATGACGAACGTGCCCGCATCGGACGATGGAAGCTGGCTGCGTTGTCCAAAAAGAACGGGGCAGACTCCAGCGCGGAGTCTGCCCCGAAAAGAGAATGGCAAAGCAAGAACATCGATGGACGAGAAAAGTGTCCGCAAGTCTCATGGCCATCACATCCCACCTGCCAAAGGGATGGGTGAGTGAGCGTTACTCCTGCTCGGACCCCTCAGCATGCTTACGGCTGCGGATGAGGTGCGCCACGCCGATGCACAGCACCGCGCCACCAGCGATCCAAGTGAAGGTCACGCCGTTAAGACCGGTGAGCGGGAGGCCAGAGCCCTTCTTGTTCTGGATGGTGACTGGGATCTTGGTCGTGGTCACGCTTTTCTCAGTCTTAGCAGTTGCCATATTGGAGCTGGACTCCACCTTAAGATTCGTCAGTGCACCAGTCGCATCATACGTAGGCCTCACCGTAATGGTAAATGGATCGATGGTGTTGTAACCTGCAGGCGTCTCGCTCTCGGTGATCTCGTATGTGCCCTCAACAAGACCGGGAATAAATACCTTGCCATCAGTATTAGTCGTAAACACTCCGGCATGGCCTGCGTCGTCGACGAGCCCACCTTCCTGCGTCAGCCATTTTCCGCCATTGGGAATTTCGGTGTCACCCTCCTTGGTCATTTTGACCTTAAAGCTGGCAACGAGCTTCTTGTCCGTATTATCTGAGTCGGTCTTAGTGACATCGAGACCAAAGACGTAGTCAGTGACTTCATCCGACTCGGAAGTGCCAGTGCCAGTAGACATGGGATCGTTGGAATAGACAAGCTTGACCTCATTGGTGGCGCCGTCGGCCTTGTATTCGACTTGACTGTTGAGCTTAGCCTTGTAGATTACGACCACGTTGGAATTAGCATCGACTTTAATCGCTGCGCCAGTTTTATCCTTCACAGACTTAAGGTTGCTAAAAGTAATGGTGAGATTTTCCTTCTTATTGGCGTTGTCTTGCCCTAAAGTCACCTCATATCCATTATTAGCATCTTGCATGACCTCGGTCTGCTTGCCCTCGTTGTCAATATAAACGCGGAGATCCTTCGCTGCGTTATTGGAGTCCTTCACAACCTCAAGACCCTTGCTCAACGTGTCCTGAAATACATACTCATACTTATTGAACGTAGCGATGTTACTGGCTACGTGGACAGTCAGTATATATTCGAACTCCTCGCCAATATACGAGTCGCTTACCTTTCTCCAGTTCTCGCCCTCGAGCACCTGCTTCTCGACGGTTGGAATGCTGGTCTTCTCGGTAACGGTCACGCCTTTACCACCAACAACAGCAAAGATCGGCGAAGTGCCAGTATTCTTCTCTGGCTTCTCTTCGGTGCCCAAGGTACTTCTATCAGTCACAAAAAGATAGTAGCCTTGCAGAGCATTGCCTTTGTTGTCCTTGGGCTCAAAAACAGTGTCAGAGGCAAAGGATGTCTCCGTTTGACCTACGCTTCCTTCAACTGCCTTTGCCAATCCGTTAAACAAATTGTTGTTCTCGATAGCGGTCGTCTTGCCAGTACCCTCCGTATGGTCGGTCAGATATTTGGCGGCGGCCTGCGCTGTAGAGTTTTCGTCAATACCAGAGTTGGGCACGGTTTTAAGATATCCAAGGACGGCGCTCCTCGCTTCACCGCTCGCCCAATCAATGTTCGAGACGACCTTGTTATCGTCTTCATCCACGACATTTGCCTTGAAAATCTGGTATGCCTTGTACTTCACATCGCCATTCGCATTGTTCTTATTGATGGTGATGCTGTTATTCGGAGCCGCCGCGCCCTCAGCAAACGCCATACTCACCGGGGCCATCACGCCGCCGAAGCTCAACGCTGCGGTGAGGCCTGCTGTTACTGCCAGGCGTGCGATGTTCTTGCTCATGCTCATCTTCTTTTCCTCTGCTTTCTGCTCGAATTCCATTTGATCTAAATCTGTCTGTCTGTGTCTTAGCATCTGCTTCGCTATGTCTCGCCCCGCTCTCTGTGGGGCTGCCAGCTACTCTTTATGGCTGCCACCTCCCCGCTTGACCAGGAGCGCGACCACGATGAGCGCGGCTCCGGCGACCACTGCGGCGGCCGCGGCGTACATTGCCATATCGCCAGTCGAGGGCATAAAGCCTCCGGTGGTAATGCTAGGGGGTGTGCCGGTGGGCGTGTTGATGAGCGACGCCTCCAGGCTACCCGTCGACCCATCCGCGCTGTCGGCGCGCAGGGGCGACTCGGCCGTGATGGTGAGCTTGGGCTTGGCGGCGGCCACCTGGTCGACGTCCAGGCCCTCGGCCTTGACCGTCACGGAGCGCGTGCCCTCAAAGGCGATGTAGCCCTTGGGCGCCTTGATCTCGCAGACCTCCAGCTTGCCCGAGTCCACGCCCGAGACGGTCACGCGGCCGTCCTCGCCCGTGGTGACGGTGGCCTTGCCCTCCGCATCCCACGTGCCGTCGGCCGCCAGTGTGCGGCCGCGGTCGTCGGCGATGCTCAGGACCGCCCCGGCAAGCGGCTTGTCGCCGTCGCTTCCGCGCTTGGTGAGCGCGAGATCCCAGGTGTAGGCGCACGCGTCGTCGCTCGGCGTGCGGGAGAAGCCGGCGTCTCCGGACTGGACGGCGAGTGGAGAGCGCGGGTAGCGCAGGAAGACCTCGTTGGGGT
>CAJMSL010000046.1 GCA_905216045.1 uncultured bacterium | reverse complement strand
AGCCACGTCTCCATCCGCTACAAGGCGCGTCGGCATACCAATCCCATAGTTGACCATCTTACCCACATCCCTGCCGTGCGTATTGGCGGTATCAATCGTTAGGCTCATGCTACGAAGCAAGGTTTTCCGAGCTGTTTCGTACTCTTTAGAGCTGCGTTAAAAACCCGATCCAACCGCACGACCATACCTACCAAAACAAACCAGTCCCTTTTTGACAGGTTAAGACGATGTCCGGATGAGAGGGTATTATCGAACAGATATTCGATAAGAACATGTGTTTGATGATAGGACACGGATGGCGCACGAGCAGCACACCTATATCTGCATCGACCTCAAGACGTTTTATGCCAGCGTCGAGTGCGTCGACCGTGGGCTCGATCCGCTCACCACCAACCTAGTCGTTGCCGACGAATCGCGCGGACGCACGACCATCTGCCTCGCCATCACGCAGGCCATGAAGGACTTAGGAATTCACAATCGCTGCCGCCTATTTGAGATTCCCGATGGCATCGACTACATCACGGCCGTACCGCGCATGCAGCACTACATGGAGGTGTCGGCGAAAATCTACGGTATCTATCTGGAATACGTCAGCCCCCAGGACGTGCACGTCTACTCCATCGATGAGTGCTTTATCGACGTGACGCCCTATCTGGACCTCTATCACACAGATGCGGAAGGGCTCGCCTGCACGCTGCGCGACGAGGTCTTGGCGCGCACCGGCATCACGGCGACGGTCGGCATCGGCCCCAACCTATTCCAGGCCAAGGTGGCGCTCGACGTCACCGCCAAGCACGTACCCAGTCGCATCGGCAAACTCGACGACGAGACCTTTCGCAAGGAGATCTGGCCCCATCGCCCCATCACCGACATCTGGGGCATCGGCCCCGGCGTGGCGGCCCGTCTCGAGAAATACGGCGTCTACGATCTGATGGGCGTCGCGGCTCTCGACGAGAACCTGCTCTACGACGAACTCGGCGTCAATGCCGAATATCTTATCGACCACGCCTTCGGGCGTGAGCCGACAACCATCGCCGATATCCAAGCCTATCGCCCGCAAGCAACCTCGACCACCACAGGGCAGGTACTCTCGAAGGGCTATGCCTACGAGCAAGCATACACCGTCTTGCGCGAGATGGTCGACAACGCCGTGTTGGACTTAGTCGATAAGCACGTGGTCTGTGACAGCATCTCGCTCTTTGTGGGTTATGCGAGCGAGCGGGCCGACATACGCCGCCTCGACGCCAGCGGCACAGCGCAATATATGGACGGATGTGGGCACCTGCGCTCGAGCACGTCGAGCATCGAGCCCACCGCAACCACTGGCCCCGAACTCGCACCCCGTGCGCCCAAGCCCGTCCAGCGCGATGACGAACGGCGCCGCCTGGTACGCGAGGCGCAGGCAATCGATGGCATCTTTGTGGGAGAGCACGGCGGCAAACCGCGCGGTGGATATGCTGCACTCTTTGCACACTCAAACGCCTCGCGAAAGCTGCCCGAGCGCACCAATTCGTTTAAGAAGATCAAGGGCTATTTCGATGAGCTCTGGGCGCAGACTGTCGATCCCAAACGACCGGTCAAGCGCATCAACCTGGGATTTGGCAACCTCATGCCCGAGGAATTTGCCACTATCGACCTGTTCAGCGATGTTAAGGCCGATGAGCGCGAGCGCGACCTGGCGCGCGCCGTCCTGGCCGTGAAGGGCAAGTACGGTAAGAACGCGCTCGTCAAGGGATTAAGCTTTACCGCTGGCGCCACCGCACGCGAACGCAACGATCAGGTGGGAGGACATCGTGCCTAAGTCCCAACAACAGCCGATGCGGCCACCGACACCTTTTGAACGCCTAGCGGACCCCGAGGGAAGACGTCGCTCCGCCGACCCAAAGCTCACCGCCAACGGCACCGTCCGTGCCGGCCGTGCCGCGCAGTTTATGCCCTTTGCCGCCCTCACGGGATACTACGAGCTCGTGCGTAAACAAGAGATCACCGCCGAGCCAAAATGCGAACTCACAGAAGAAAAAGCCCTCGAACTTTCGAAAAAGCTCGAGGGCCTCAAGCGTGGCGACTTGGTTCGTGTCACCTATTACGATACATACGGCTATCGCAGCCGCACCGGCATCCTCGACGAGGCGCTCCCTGCTTTCAAACTCCTCAAGCTCAAAGATATCGCCATCGACTTCGACGACATCCAGGACATCGAGCTACGCGGACGAGCCTAGACAAGGACGCGCATCCAAGGCAAGGCCTACAGCGTCATGACGTAGTAACCCGCATCTCTCACGGCAGCCTCAAGGACACCGCGATCGATCGGCCGCTTGGAGCGCACGCGCGCTGTGTGGTCCGCATACGTCACCGTTGCCCACACGCCATCCAGCGCATTGAGGGCATTGGCTACGTTCTGAGCGCAGCCGTCACAGCTCATGCCGCCGATGAGCAGCTCATCGCTTTAGTGGTTGTGGGACGGAGCGGTATCCGCAACCACTACCTTCTTGGCCTTCTTACCGCTCGTGCCATCGCTGCAGCAGCTCTTTCCGTGTGTCGAAGCGACAATGCGACGCAGTCCAAAAAACATGCCGACGGCAATGACGGCCAACACGATGAGATTCGCAGGGTTGAGCAAGTCGCTCATGCGTTCCCCTTTCAAGTAGCACTATCTAGATACCCCCATGGGGTGTCCCCATCTTAACCCAAAATCGTGTCCGTTCGGTCAATTAGTTTCCCTCTTCAAACTTTTTTGTTGACCATGGCTTACTTTCGTGTATAAGTTTTCCTAGGCTAACAACTGAGGACCCGAAAGGAGCATCGTGACTCGAACCATTGACATCCCAACATACCAAACGGCTGTCGTGCGCAACTGCTCCCCTACGCTCGCGGGTATCAAGCCGGCTTCGCTCTTTACCTATCCCGGCGTCTACGCCAACCAAAACGGAAAACCCGGCGCCGCCCATATCGAAGAGCGACGCTCTCGCCTGCTCGCCGTCATGGCCCAATGCAACCGCGAGCTCCAGCCACTCGGAATCCATATGAGCGTTTTGGTCTGGCGCCCCTGCGGAGCGCTCATCTATGTGTATCGCCCTGCGGACCTCATGCGATACCTCTCCGACCCCCGTGCCACGACGGCGCTAGCCGCCGAAGGTTACGATGTCCACAACCTGCCCGCATCCCTGGTGCATCTCGCCGCGCGCATCACGCTGGCAAGCAGCAATGCCGCAGAAAGCGCCTATGACGGCAGCGTCTGCGCACTCGCGCGAAATAGGCACTGCGATACGGGGTGCATATGCGAGTTCCCCCACGAAATTGGCTATTTTTTGGGCTATCCCTACGAAGATGTCCATCAGTTTATCGTCCAGCACGGCGAAAACTATAAGGTCTTTGGCGCATGGAAGGTATACACAAACGTTGAGCAGGCGCTCACGACCTTCGATTCCTATCGCGCATGCACGCAATACCTTACCTACATCTATCAACAGGGCTGCACCCTGGGACAACTTGTCCAGGCAACCCGATAGAGCATACAAGACGCGGCCGCACGCCGCACAACCGAAAGGAAAACATATGAGCAAGATCGCCGTCGTCTACTGGAGCGGTACAGGCAACACCGAGGCCATGGCAAACTTCGTTGCCGAGGGTGCAACCGGTGCCGGCGCCGAGGCAGAGGTCATCTCCTGCGCCGACTTCTCCGCAGACAAGGCCGCCAACTATGACGCCATTGCCTTCGGCTGCCCCGCCATGGGTTCCGAGGAGCTTGAGTATGACGAGTTCCAGCCTATGTGGGACGAGGTCAAGGAGACCCTCGGCGATAAGAAGGTCGTCCTCTTTGGCTCTTATTCGTGGGCCGAGGGCGAGTGGATGGACAACTGGAAGGCCGATGCCGACGAGGCGGGCGTCAATGTCGTCGATTCCGTCATTTGCTACGATGCGCCCGACGATGAGGGCGAGACCGCTTGCAAGGCCCTCGGAGCCGAGCTCGCGTAACGAACCCAGGACCTCCAAAAGAGTCTGCATCAAAGCGCATCCTTATCCCTACAAAAGAGCGGGGGCTGGATTCAAGTCCAGCCCCCGCTCTTTTATAACGGCAGTTACATCAACCGGCTACGAGATATTGCCCAAGAACGCCTTGGTGCGCTCGCTCTTGGGGTGGTCGAAGACCTCGCTCGGCGTACCCTCTTCCACAATGACGCCGCCGTCCATAAAGACGACGCGGTCGGCGACGTCGCGGGCAAAGCCCATCTCGTGCGTCACGACGATCATGGTCATGCCATCGCGTGCCAGGTCGCGCATGACACCCAGAACGTCGCGAACCAGCTCGGGATCGAGCGCCGACGTGGCCTCGTCAAAGAGCATAACGTGAGGGTTCATCGACAGGGCGCGGGCGATGGCAACGCGCTGCTGCTGGCCGCCCGAGAGCTGGCTCGGCATAAAGTCGATACGCTCGGCAAGACCGACCTTGGTCAGCTCCTCGACGGCGATCTTCTCGGCCTCTTCCTTGCTGCGCTTGAGCACCTTTTGCTGCGCAAGCATGACGTTCTTTTTGACCGACAGGTGCGGGAACAGGTTGAACTGCTGAAACACCATGCCCAAGTGCGTACGCACCTTATTGAGGTCAACGCCCTTGGCGCACACATCCACGCCCTCGACGACAATCGAACCACTCGTAGGATGCTCCAGACGATTGATGCAGCGAAGCATCGTCGACTTGCCCGAGCCCGAAGGACCCAGAACTACGACGACCTCGCCCTTATGCACATCCAGATCGATATCGCGCAGGACCACGTTATCGCCAAAGGCCTTCTGGAGGTTCTTAATGCTGACGACGACCTCGTTCGAGTTATTGGTTTCGCTCATGATAGGACCTCCTTACAGACCGGCGATGTGATCGGCAGGCGTCGCGACAACCTGTCCGGCGCTCTTGGCGGGACGCTTCTTCTTGGTCTCGGTCGTACCCAAAAGCCTCGCCTCAAGACCGCTCACCAAGCGAGCGAGCGGCATGGTGATGACCAGATAGAACAGGGCGGCAACCACGTACGGTGTAATGGAGCCCGTCGTGGCCACGATGGTACGGGCGTTCATGACGATTTCGACCACACCCACGGCGGCAAGCAGCGACGTATCCTTGTAAAGCAAGATAAACTCGCTGGTCAGCGTAGGCAAAACATTGCGGAACGTCTGCGGAATCATAACGTAGAGCAGCGTCTGGAAGGCATTCATGCCCAGAGAGCGAGCAGCCTCGTTTTGGCCCTTGGGGATCGATTGAATACCGGCACGGAAGATCTCGCACAGGTACGCAGACGAGTTCATGGCCATGACGATAACGCCCAAAACATAGTCGTCCACCTTGACGCCGGCCAACGGCAGACCGAAGAACGCGATATAGATCTGCAGGAACGCCGGCGTACCGCGAATGATATTCACGTAGATGCCGGCAAGGCAGCGCAGGATGCGCGACTTGGAGATGCGCATAAGCGACAGGGCAAAGCCAAAGGGAATTGCCAGCGGAAACGCCACGAGCACGATCGAAAGCGACATAAGGAAGCCCTTGAAGACGATCGGCAGGCTCTGGACCAAAATGACCGGGTTCAGGAACAGGCGCAGGAACATATTGGAGTTCCACGCCTCGACCCACGGCTGCTCCTTAAGGTCGGCCAGGAAGTTATCGAAGGCCGTCACGCCCTTGATCTCCACCGACGGAATCTTGGAGATCTTCTTGGTCGAACCGTCGGCGAGCGTATAGGTGCCGCTAAAGGCCTCATCGCCGCCCTCGACGGGAAACGTCACACCGTAAACCTCGACGCGGAAATAGCCGCCGGCAGGCGCCGTCTCGCCAAAGTCAATCTTGAGCGTCTGGCCGTCAGCCTTGCACGTGGGCTTCATGGGCGTACGATCCATGAGGTCCTCGCCCGAGAGCATCGTCAATCGCGTGTCATCGGTACCAAACGTCGTGCCGTCGACAAACGTCAGCGAAAGACCGCTCAGCTCCTCGTCGGCATCGGCCTGAACTTCCCAAGTGATGCGCGTCTCGGTGCCGCCGACCACATCGCTACCCGAACCGGTATTGGGTCGGGCGGTAATCTTTGCGGTCTCAAGCGCCTGGGCGGTCGTGGGCACGCAGGCCCCCGGGCAGATCAGGGCGAGCGCCAGAGCCAGGGCAGAGGCCAGCGTTTGGTGCATCGAGGGCAGTGGATATGGCTGCTCCGCGGCCCCTTTGTTCAGTCGAGACAAGGTGGCTCCTATCGTAGAAGTTGCCGGCAAAACGAGACGGAAACGCTCTCCGTCAAGAGAAGCGCAAAGGCCCTTTCCGCCAAAACGGAAAGGGCCCGCGCGCAATCAAGTAGTTATTTTACTTGATATTGTACTTAGCCATGAGGGCGTCGACGGTACCGTCGTCGGTCAGGTCCTTGATAGCCTGGTTGATGTCGTCCTTGAGCTTGGTGTTGCCCTGGTTGATGGCGATGGCGTACTCCTCGCCGGTGCTGATCTGCTTGATGGTCTGGCAGGTGTTGAACTGCTCGGCGGTCAGCTGGCTCGCAACGGAGCGGTTGGTGACTACGGCGTCGCCCTTATCGGACTGCAGGGCGCTGAAGCACTCGGTGGCGTCCTTGTAGGGGACGATCTTGGCCTTGGGGAAGTTCTCCTGGGCAAAGGCCTCGGCGGTCGAGCCAGACTGGACGATGATGGTAGCGTCGGCGTTGTTGAGCTTCTCGCTGTAGTTGTCGGCCGTGATGTCGGTGTTATCGACCTTGGTCACGATAGCCTGATCGTCCATGTAGTAGGAATCAGAGAAAGTGACTTCCTTCTCACGCTCGGGCGTGTCGGTGATAGCCGCGATGGAAACGTCATACTTGGCGCCCGAAGCGACGCCCGGAACCAGCGTGTCAAAGTCATTGTTGACGTACTCGACATCCAGACCCAGCTTGTCACCGATAGCCTTGATGAGCTCAAGGTCAAAGCCCTGGTAGTCGCCGTTGTCATCCTTGTACTCAAACGGCGCGTACTCGGCAGAGGTGCCGACGGTCAGCGTGCCGTCCTTGACGAGCGCGTACTCCTTGGAGCCGTCGACCTTCTCGACCTTAGCGTCGTCAGAGCTGCTGGAACCGGCATCAGAACCAGAGGTGGCGTTGGACGAACCGCAGCCCGTCAGAGCAAGGGCGAGTGCCATAGCACCCGTGGCGGCAAATGCGCCAAGCTTCTTCAGCTTCATAATCAGTCTCCTTCCGGTGACCTCGTTTGATTCAGAGGTCTGCAAAAACTGTTGGCTATTATGCACCCGGAATTACGAATCTGCAATGAGAAAACTGATTGAAACAAACCCATAACGTGAATGGAATACTCTACTTTGTGACAGTCATTACTGCTGCAATGACCTTAATAGTCTAATTTCAGCTGCATAACCTGCAAGTTCGTTCGGAGTCTCCAAAATAAACGGCAGCGAACGCAAGTGGCCATTCGATACAATATTCTGCATAGCCTGCATACCGCCACCAAATTCCTCGCTGCCAAGGTATCCCTTGCCGATGCACTCGTGACGATCTTTATGGGCGCCACAAGGGTTCTTCGAATCGTTGATGTGTACGGCATGCAAGCGATCGATACCCACCACGCGGTCGAACTCGTCGAGTACGCCGTCCAGATCATGGATGATGTCGTAGCCGGCATCGCTCACATGGCAGGTGTCCAAACAAACGCCCAGCTTATCGGACAGCTCTGGGCACTTGGCGGCAACGCCCTCGATAATGCACGCCAGCTCCTCAAAGCTGCGGCCCACCTCGGTACCCTTGCCGGCCATGGTCTCGAGCAGCACCGTCGTCTGCTGGCCCTCAAACATCACCTGGCACAGGGTGTCGACAATCATCTGAATGCCGGCGTCGGAGCCCTGCCCCACATGCGCACCGGGATGGAAGTTGTAGTAGTTGCCGGGCAGCGCCTCCATGCGCCGCAGGTCCTCTGCCATGGCCTCCAGGGCAAACTCGCGCGCCCGCTCTTTGGCTGAGCAGGGGTTATAGGTATACGGGGCATGAGCCACGAGCGGGCCAAAGTCGTTTTGCTCCATAAGCTCGCGCAGGGCCGCCACGTCATCCATGTCAAGGTCTTTCGCCTTGCCGCCGCGCGGGTTGCGCGTAAAGAATGCAAAGGTATTGGCGCCAATGGACAACGCTGTCTCCCCCATTGCCCGATAGCCCTTCGTCGTCGAAAGATGGCACCCGATCGTCAGCATCTCCAGCTCCCTCCTCATCAGTTGCGGAAAAATACGGTCTATTGGTGCCTTATTTTGGCGCAAACAGACCGTATTCCACCGCAAGTTATAAAAGGGGCATCAAGAGCAAAGGCCTCCAGGCATTCCAAGCGCTGGCGCCATGCCCCCACGCCCTAAAGTTTCAAGCGAATCGCATCGATGATGTGCGCACAGCGCTGTGTGGCGGCTAGGCACATGATGGGGCTTTCGAGTTTCCCCGCCTGAATGAGCTGCGTCGCATGCGACGCCTCACCGTAAAAATCATCGACTTCAAATGGTGCATCGATTTCGAGTACTCGACCGTCGGAATACTTCACATGAGCGAGCTCGGGGCGATGGAGCCGCTCGATTTCCAACGAGCCCCGCTCACAGGCAATCGTTAAGCGGCTTTCATATGTTGCTTCGCCGTCGCACACCATATGAATGGGTATACCGCCGACGCTCATATGGATCTCGTCGGCCCAATCGACGCGACCGCCCGATACGTCACGCCAGCGAACTTCACGGGACGAAACCTCGCAAGCGCCCGCGAGCAAATCCTCAAACCAACCGACCGCATAGCAGCCCATGTCATATAGACAGCCGCCCTGCAACGGATCAAGCAGATAGCCCGAAGGAGACTCGCCGTAATCGAGCTTTTGCACGCTTTCAATCGAGACAATACGGCCAAGCTCACCCGACGCAAACAAGTCCTTCACGCGAGTGCGCATCGGGCAAAACCGATTCTTCATCGCCTCCATAAACAGCACGCCGCACTCGCGAGAGGTGGAGGCAATCGAGAGAGCCTCTTCCTCACTCAAAACGGCCGGCTTTTCGCACAGCACGGCCTTTCCGGCACGCAGCGCGCGACAGGCCCAACGCGTATGCATGCCATGCGGAAGAGCCAAGTAGATTGCGTCGACATCGGGGTCGGCAATCAGCGCGTCATAAGCCGCATCGCCGTTATCGTCGACCGAGGCATGGCCATGGGCAGCATCGATCGAAAACGCTTGGCAAAATTCCTCGACATGTGCAGGAGTGCGGCCGGCCGCAGCCACCAGCCGTGCCCCGTCGACCTTCATGAGCGACGAAGCAAATCGATGAGAGATGTGCCCAGCGCCCAAAATGCCCCAACGGACCTCACGCGAATCATTGCGTAAGCCTCGGTCGCCCACGATAGCCTCCCATCAGTTGCGGCAAAAAAGTTCCTGCTATCGCCCTATTCTGCCGCAAACAGGGACTATTCCATCACAAGATATAAAAGGGTCATGAGGAGCGAGTTTTGCTGAAGACTTTAAGCATGACCGTTACGGGGCCAGGCTGGAAACGTCGGCGCACGTCATCGAGACGCTCGGGGATATCGATATGCTGTGGGCAGTGGCGCGCGCATTTGCCGCACTTGACGCAATTGCTCACCAGCTTGGCCTCGCTTGTGCGCACCGCGCTCGCCGTAAAGTACTGCGATAGACCCGTAAACCAGCTGTGCGCATAGCTCGCGTTGTAGGCGGCAAAGCAGCCGGGAATATTGATGCCCTTGGGACATGGCATGCAGTAGCCGCATCCCGTGCAGGGCACGCGATTCGATTTTTCAAACTCATCCAGCACGTGCGCGATCGTGTCGAGCTGGTTGGCAGTCATCGAATCCGGCAGGGCCCGATCGGCCAACACCGCGTTCTCATCCACCTGCGCGATATCGGTCATACCCGAAAGCAGCATCGTCACCTGAGGATGATTCCAGACCCACGAAAGACCCCAGGCGGCAGGAGTGCGCAAATGCGGGTCACGGGCACTATCGAGCACAGCGCGGGCCCGTGGCGGCAGCTTGCCCGCTAAACGCCCGCCCAGCAGTGGCTCCATCACAAACACCGCGAGGCCTCGCTCGGCGGCGGCCATGAGCCCCGCTGTTCCCGCCTGATATCGCTCTCCAGCGTAATTGTACTGGATCTGGCAAAAGTCCCACTCATATGCATCGAGCATCGTCAGGAAATCCGCCGCGCTGCCGTGGTACGAAAAACCAATCTGGCGAATGCGCCCCGCCGCCTTTTGACGCGCGATCCAGTCCTCGATGCCCAACGCCACCACACGTTCCCACTGGGCGGGCGAGGTAATGTTGTGCATGAGGTAATAGTCGATATGGTCGGTCCGCAGGCGGCGCAGTTGCTCGTCGAAGAACCGGTCGAAATCCTCCGCGCATTTGCACGAAGCATGCGGCAGCTTGGTTGCGAGCAAAACCTGGTCGCGCAAGCCCAGGCGCTCAAGCGACGCACCCACACAAGCCTCGTTGCCGGGATAGAGATAGGCCGTGTCCAGGTAGTTAATCCCCTGCTCCACCGCACGGGAGATGATGGCGTCGGCAGTCTTCGCATCCGGGCGTCCCGGCGCACCGGGAAACCTCATGCAGCCCAGCCCCAACGCCGAGATACGGTTGCCGCTTTTGGGGTCAACGCGATATTGCACGGCCCCTCCCCTCCCATCGAAGCCCTGACAAGGCGAAACAAACCCGTCACGTCATCGAAACACATCGGAATCGCAATCGAGAACGTATCGTAACGCAGCAGAAATCAGGCCGTCACGGCACCGCTTTAACATCAGCAAAAAGCCCGATGAAAGGAGACGAGCGTGACCACACGCGAGGACGCCTACCCCTACCCCGGCGAGCAATACATCCTCTCGGTCGACCGCTATCAGATCGAAGTCATGGACCATCTAAACGAGCTTCCAGCCACGAGCGCCGTCATCTTCTGCACCTTCCCCAAGGTCCGCGATGGCGTCGGATACCCCGCCCGCGTCTTTGCGGTCTGCCCCGCAGTGTAACGTCCAGGCAAACGTTTCTTTTTTATAACAGCCGCCCCGCGCACCCATCAATCACCCCGGCAGCATACAATCCATCAGGCGCCCCTTACGCGGGCGCCTTTTATATGGGGAGATGATTCACATGCAGATCAACAAGGTTGCCTTTATCGGCAAGGGCGGCGTCGGCCTGCTCTACGGCAGCATGATTGCCAAGGCCCTCGGCAATGACGCCGTCGAATACGTTATGGATGACGCCCGTTTTGAGCGTCACGCGGGCGATGCGCTCACCGTCAACGGAAAGCCTTGCGATCTCACGTCCGTCCGCGCCAGCGAGGCAGCGCCCGCCGATCTGGTCATCCTGACGGTCAAGACCACCGGTCTCGACCAAGCACTCAAGACTATGGAGCGTGTCGTGGGACCCAACACGCTCATCGCCTCGCTGTGCAACGGCATTACGAGCGAGCAAAAGATTGCCGAACGCTTTGGCTGGAAGCATACCGTTCTTGGTATCTGCCAGGGCATGGACGCCGTGTTCCTCAACGGCGCGCTCACCTTTACCAATGCGGGCGAGATCCGCTTTGGTGCAGCCGCCGGCACCGACCCCGCGACCGTCGCCGCTATCGACGAGCTCTACACGCGCTGCGGCATCGCCCATACCGTCGAGAGCAACATTGCGCACCGCATGTGGGCCAAACTCATGCTCAACGACGGCATCAACCAGACCTGCATGGCTTACGGCGGGACCTACGGAAGCGCCACGGAGCCGGGCTCCGAGCAGCGTCGCTGCTTTGTTTCCGCTATGCGCGAAACGCTTGCGGTCGCCAACGCCGAAGGCGTTGAGCTGACCGAGGCAGACCTGACGCAGATGGTGCACCTCATCGAGGGAATCGACCCCGCCGGTATGCCCTCGATGGCGCAGGACCGCATCGCACAACGGAAAACCGAAGTCGAGGAGTTCGCGGGCACCATTTGCCGCCTGGCCGCCAAACACGATATCCAAGTGCCGCAAAACGATTGGCTCTACCAGAGGATTCGCGAAATAGAAAGCAGCTGGTAGTGCTCGGCATACTGCAGCCAACAGATCCAATGGCAAAGCCGCCGCAAGGGGCACTCCCCTCGCGGCGGCTTCCTTTTTCATCTTTGGCCAAAAATCAGCTTCAGAACGGTTAGAGCTGCGACTCCGACGCCTGGTCCTCATCGTCGCGACAAAGGGCTACGCCCGCACTTCCCAGCAGCGCGGCCGCGATCAACACGCCAACCACGATAGAGGCAGCCTCACAAGACCCCTGCATGCCCGCGACGAGCGCGGCCGTGGGACCAAGGCAGCCAAGCATCAACGCGACGGCGGCAACGGCGATATCTCGAGCATTCACAAGACCACTTCCTCCAAGAGAAAGACCTTATTTCTCAAGAACCAGTGTGCCCCGCATCCATACGCCCAGCGTACCGCCACGGTAAGGGCTCTGTTAACTCAAACGCATACATAGAACGGACGTCCTTACGTTGCCCTAAAGCTCGGTAAAGA
>CAJMSL010000045.1 GCA_905216045.1 uncultured bacterium | reverse complement strand
CGGCACCCGAGATCGGCATGGAGATTGCACCGCCCGTAGCGTCCTTGAGGATGACGCCAAAGAACAGCTGCAGCAACATACCGAGCCAGAAGGCCGGGACCGCAACGAGGATCGACGTGGTGAGCGTTACCAAAATATCCCAGAAGGAATAACGCTTTACCGCCGAAATGATACCCGCACCGATACCCATAATTGCCTCGAGCACGATGGCGCACGCGGCAAGTTTGACCGTATACGGATACTTCTGGGCAAAGATTTCCGTAACCGGCAGCTTGCGCTGATACGAATTGCCCAGATCGCCATGAAGCAGGCCGTTCATGTAATACAAGTAACGGTCCACGAGCGACGTTTGAACGGGGTCGCCGTTCTCGTCAAGGATCGCGTTGCCGTCCTCGTCCGACTGGACCAGGTGATAGCGGACGCGAAGCTGAAGCTCCACCTCGGGGGACAGAGCCTTGTCTCCACCGATCAGCTTGATCGGATCTCCCGGCACGATATTCTGAAGGGCGAACAGAATCAGCGTAACGCCCAAAAATACCGGGATGAACTGAAGCACACGTTTAACGATGTACTTACCCATACCACTCCCCTATCTAGGGATTAACCTAAATGGGATGCCGATCGCCAGACCGGCATCCCAAAATTACCATCAGCCAGTTTACCCCAGGTTAGGGAGAACTGTATGTTTCCCATGAGGTCTACGTAAATACTTGACCCTCACGGAAGCTGCAAACTCTTAGGCGAGCTCAGCGGTACCCAGCTCGGCGTGCTTCTGCGGATCGACATAGAGGTGCTTGATGCGATCGGAGCCGACGATGGTGTGCGTGTAGAACATCACCGGGATGACCGGGCAGTCGGCAGCGACCATAGCGTCGGCCTCCTGCATCTTAGCAACGCGCTCTTCGTCGTCAACCGTGGTGCGAGCCTCGTTGACCTTGGCGTCGAACTCGGGGTTGTTGTAACCGGAGCGGTTGTCGCCACCGAGGGAGTCGGAGTGGAACAGCGGATACAGGAAGTTGTCCATAATCGGGTAGTCGGCAATCCAACCCAGACGACCGAACTGATAGTTAAAGTTCTGGTACTGCTCGAGCAAGGCAGACCACTCAGGGGTATCAGAGACAGCGGTAACGCCAACCTTGGCGAGGTCACCGATGATGGACTCCATGATCTCCTTGTGGCCACCATCCTGGTTGTAGGAAAGGGTCACGTTAATGCCACGATCGCCGTTAGCGCCAGCGGGAGCAACCTTGTCGAGGTACTCGTTAGCCTTGTCGACGTCGTAGGCGCAGAACTCCCATGCGCCCTCCTTGTAGCCATCGATGCCCGGAGGAACAATGCCGTCGGCGGGGGTACGGGTACCCTTGAAGATAGTCTTGCAGATGGCCTCACGGTTGATGGCCAGGGAGATACCCCTGCGCAGGTCGGCGTTGTTGAACGGCTCGGCCGTGTTGTTGCAGGTCAGGTAGTAGGTGGAAGGCTCGGAGCCGAGCAGCATGCGCTCGCCGTCACCCATGGTGTAGCCGTCCTTGGACACGCCGCGATCCTTCTTGGCGGCGTCGATCTGAGCAACGGGAACGTCGCAGACATCGAGGTTACCGGCCTGGAACTCCTTGTAAGCGGTCTCCATGTCCTTGATGACCTGGAAGTGGATGCCATCGATCTTGGCCTTGTCGCCATAGTAATCGTCGAACTTCTTGAGGTTGATCTCCTGACCATCCTCCCACTTGCCGTCCATCATGAACGGGCCGTTACCGACCGGTGCAAGGTAGAAGCTCTTGGCATCGGACTCGGCGCACTCGGGAACCGGGGCCAGAGCCGGGTGAGAGGCGACGAAGGGGAAGTCGGCGTAAGCGGAAGACAGCTTGACGACGAGGGTCTCATCGTCGGGGCAGGTAACACCGCTGAGTTCAGTAGCGTTACCGGCAAGCAGATCGTCATAGCCCTCGACCATGGAAAGGTGATAGGAGACCTCGGAAGGGCCATACTCGGTAGCGATGGCCGACTTGGTGTTGACCAGACGCTCCCAACCGAGCTTGAAGGACTTGGAGGTAACGTCGTCACCGTTGTGGAACTTGGCCTTCTTGATCTTGAAGGTGAACTCGGTGGCGTCGTCGTTGGCCTCGAAGGACTCGCAAGCCAGCGGAACGATCTCGCCCATCTCGGCGACATAAGAGGTCAGAGCGACAAAGAGCTGGAACTCGACCTGAGTGCCCTGGTCCTCCTGGACATTGTAGGGGTCGATGCAGCCCGGGTTGTTGATGTAGAAGTTCAGCGTCGAACCGGACTCAGAACCGGAAGTGTCGCCGCCCTTCTTGCCGCATGCGGCAAGAAAAGCCATAGAGCTCGCAGCGAGGGTGCCGCCAACAAAGGCGCGACGACCCATAACGGGCTGGTGGAACATAGAATCAGCCATGCCATCCTCCTTATGAGATAGGACAAAGAAATGTTCAGTCGGACATATGTCGAGACAATCCGATCCGAACCATCAAAACGCCGCCCGCTGCTATGGCTGGTTATGCACAACGAACCAACGTTTTGCAATACAGTAGCGCATTTTATGCACGATTTGGGGCTAATTCCGGTTAACGGTCGAGAATTTCTTTAGTTGGGCGAAGTATGTGGGGATATTTTGACTCTGTTACAAATATGTAAACAAAAAGGGTCCCGCACATGCGAGACCCATTGCAAACGTATATACGCCGATGCTTAGTAGCCCACGATGCCCTGCGGGAAGAAGAACATGCACAGGACGACGCACACGGCAAAAACAACGGCCATAATTACCGTCAGGCGATCGAGGTTCTGCTCCATGACGCCCGTGGCAGAGCTGGAGTTATACAGCGAGCTAGCGATCATATCCGAAACGCCGGTGCCCTTACCGGAATGCATCAGGACGAGAATCGTCAGTGCCACGGCAGAGACAGCCCAAACGACAAACAGAAGAATCTGAAACGGACCCATAGATAAGCTCCTTAATAGAACAGTTCAAACTCCAGTACTGTACCACAATCCCCCGCTCTCCCCTACCTGCCACTCAAGGACGGGGTGGAAATGGCAGAAATACCAAAAAGGGGGTTGTCCGGTTGTGGACAACCCCCTTACTAGAAAACGGTATTTGTTTTCTCTTAGGCCTCGGTGGCGAGCACGCGGCCCGTCATCTCGGCGGAAGGCTCAATACCAGCCATGGTGAGCATGGTCGGAGCGATATCGGAAAGACGGCCGTCCTCGATACCGGTGAGCTGTGCCTTCTCATCAACGATGATGAACGGCACGCGGTTGGTGGTGTGAGCCGTAAACGGATGCTTGGAACCGTCGGAAGCAACGTCAAACATGTGATCGGCGTTGCCGTGGTCGGCGGTAATCAGTGCAAAGCCGCCCTTGGCGAGAATCGCCGGGACAACCTTGGACAGGGCATCGTCAACAGCCTCGACAGCCTTAACGGCAGCGTCGAAGACACCGGTGTGACCAACCATGTCGCAGTTCGCGAAGTTCACGATGTAGAAATCAGCGCGATCCTCGTTGATGGCGGCGACGAGCTTCTCGGTAACCTCGGGAGCGCTCATCTCGGGCTGCAGATCGTAGGTAGCAACCTTGGGGGAAGCGACGAGCACGCGCTCCTCGCCCTCCTTGGGCTCCTCGATGCCACCGTTGAGGAAGAACGTCACGTGGGCGTACTTCTCGGTCTCGGCAGTGTGCAGCTGCTTCAGGCCATTGGCGGCGATAACGTCGGCCAGGACGTTCTCGGGGAACGTCTTGGGGAAGGCGACCTCGACGTCAAACGTCGGATCGTACTCGGTCATCGTCACAAAGTGCGAAAGCTTGATCTGCTCGCGCTCAAAGCCGTCGAACTCCTTGTCCGTGAACACGCGGGTCATCTGACGAGCGCGGTCGGGACGGAAGTTGAAGAAGATGGCCGCGTCGCCCTCGTGAATGCCCTCGTTGTGGGCAGCGAAGGGCTCGACGAACTCGTCGCCGCGCGGGTCCTTCTCGTAGTAGGCCTTGATACCGGCAACGGGGTCGACATCGGCATCGGACGCGTTGACCATGACGTCGTAGGCGCGCTGGATGCGCTCCCAACGGTTGTCGCGGTCCATCGCCCAATAACGACCCGAGACGGTGGCAACGCGAGCGTCGCAACCGGTCTCCTCGGAAATCTTGGCCAGGAAGGCGCAGAACTCGCTCATGTAGCCAGCACCGGACTGCGGGTCGACGTCGCGGCCATCCATGAAGGCGTGGACACGAACGGTCTTGACGCCATGCTCGGCAGCCATCTTGACCAGAGCCTCAACGTGGTTCATATGAGAATGAACACCGCCAGGGCTCATAAGGCCCATGAGGTGGAGAGTCTTGCCGTCAGCCTTGACATCGTCCATAGCCTTGACAAAAACCTCGTTCTTGGCGATGGAGCCGTCCTTGATGGCATTGTTGATGCGCGAAAGCTCCTGGAACACGATGCGGCCGGCACCGATGTTGAGGTGACCCACCTCGGAGTTGCCCATCTGGCCGTCGGGAAGGCCCACGTCCTCGCCCGAAGCACCGAGCGTGGTGTGGGGGTACTTCTCGTACAGGCCATCAAGGAAGGGCGTCTTGGCAGCGGCGACGGCATTCTCGCCATCGGCCGGAGCAAGGCCGCAGCCATCCATGATAATCAGGAGTGCAGGAAGATGACGTTGTGCCATATGTCCTACTCGCCTGCCTTGACGACCATAGAGGCGAAGTCGGCAGCCTTGAGCGAAGCGCCGCCCACGAGGGCGCCGTCAACGTCGGGCTTGGCGACGAGCTCGGCGATGTTGCCGGGCTTGGCGGAACCGCCATACAGCACGCGGATGCCGTTGGCGAGCTCCTCGCCGAACATCTCTTTGAGGGTCTCACGGATAGCACCGCAGACCTCCTGAGCGTCCTCGGCGGTAGCGGTCTTGCCGGTGCCGATGGCCCAGATGGGCTCGTAGGCGACGACGACCTGCTTGGGGCAGGTGATCTCAAGACCAGCAAGGCCAGCCTTGACCTGGTTCACGACGTGCTCGACATAGGTGCCAGCCTCGCGGACCTCGAGGGACTCGCCGCAGCAGAAGACGGGAACAAGGCCGGCGGCAACGAGAGCCTTGGCCTTCTTGTTCTGGTCCTCGTCGGTCTCGTGGAAGTAGTCGCGACGCTCGGAGTGACCGATGATGCAGTAGGTGCAGCCAGCGGACTTGAGCATGTCGCAAGAGGACTCACCGGTGAAGGCACCCTTGGCCTCCCAGTACACGTTCTGTGCGCCGAGGGCGATGGGGGCAGCCTGAATGCGGTCATGAACCGTGGTGATGTCGATGGTCGGAGGGCAGACGAGCACCTCGACGCCAGCCGGAACCTCGGGCAGAGCCTGAGCCAGCTCGTCAGCGAGCTTGGCGGCCTCGGCGACGTCGTTGTTCATCTTCCAGTTACCAGCGATAAGAAGGGTGCGATTAGGCATCGAGAAGCGCCTCCACTCCGGGCAGGGCCTTACCCTCGACGAGCTCCATGGAAGCGCCACCACCGGTGGAGATCCAGCTCATCTTGTCGGCCAGGTTGAACTTGTTGACAGCTGCGACAGAGTCACCACCGCCGATGATCGAGGTGCAGTCAGCCTCGGCGAGAGCCTCGGCGATAGCCTGGGTGCCGTGAGCAAAGTTGTCAAACTCGAAGACGCCCATGGGGCCGTTCCAGAACACGGTCTTGGCGCCCTTGACAGCCTCGGCATAGAGCTCCTCGGTCTTGGGACCGATGTCCATACCCTCACGATCGTCGGGGATAGCGTCGGAAGCAACAACCTCGGGGACAGCGTCCTCGCCAAAGTGATCGGCAACACGGTTGTCGATGGGGAGCAGGATCTTGACACCCTTCTCCTCGGCCTTCTTGAGCATCTCGCCGGCGCGCTCGACCCAGTCCTCTTCCTTGAGGGACTGACCAACGGACAGGCCCTGAGCCAGGAAGAAGGTGTAGGCCATGCCGCCACCGATGATCAGGGTGTCAGCGGAGTCGATGAGGTGATCAAGAACGCCGATCTTGGAGGAAACCTTGGAACCGCCGACGATGGCGACGAAGGGGCGCTCGGGCTCGGCGAAGATGCCGGTCAGCGTGTCGACCTCCTTCTCGAGCAAGAAGCCGGCGACGGCAGGCAGGTAAGCGGCGGGGCCCACGACGGAACCCTGGGCGCGGTGAGCGGTGCCGAAGGCATCGAGAACGAAGACGTCACCATAGGAAGCGAGCTTCTTGGCGATCTCGGGATCGTTCTTCTTCTCACGCTTGTCAAAACGGACGTTCTCGAGAACGAGGACCTTACCCGGCTCGACGGCGGCGACAGCCTCAGCAGCCTTCTCGCCGTAGGTGTCAGCGACAAAGGCAACGTCGAGACCAGAGAGCTCAGCGAGCTTCTTGGCGACGGGCTCGAGGGACAGCTCGGGCTGGAAGCCGGTGCCCTCGGGACGGCCGAGGTGGCTCATGAGGATGACGCGAGCGTTGTGCTCAACGAGGTAGTTGATGGTGGGCAGGGCAGCCTTGATACGGGTGGTGTCGCCAACGACGCCATCCTTGATAGGCACGTTAAAGTCAACGCGGACGAGAACGCGCTTTCCGTCGACATCGATGTCGCGGACGGTCTTCTTGGTAAAGGCCATGTTTGCTTCTACCTTTCGTACGTGTCTGCCTCCCATTACGGCAGACGATTTCTTATAAAAAGGGCGCGACCCTAGGGTGTAAGCCCTATAAGGCCGCGCCCTTCTTTAGACGCTCAACGAGCTATTCGCTAAAAGCTAAATTAAGCAACGAACTTCTCGAAGTACTTGATGGTGCGGACCATCTGAGAGGTGTAGGAGTTCTCGTTGTCGTACCAAGAGGTGACCTGAACGAGGGTCTGGCCGTTGCCGAGGTCAGAGCACATGGTCTGAGTGGCGTCGAAGATGGAGCCGTGGGTCTCGCCGACGATGTCGCGGGAGACGATCTGGTCCTCGTTGTAGGCGAAGGTCTCGGGGATGGTCTCGGCGTAGGCCTTCATGGCAGCGTTGACCTCGTCGACGGTGACCTTCTTGTCAACGACGGCGTAGAGGTTGGTCAGCGAGCCGGTCGGCGTCGGGACGCGCTGGGCGGCACCGATGAGCTTGCCGTTGAGCTCGGGGAGAACCAGGCCGATGGCCTTGGCAGCGCCCGTGGTGTTCGGGACGATGTTCTCGGAGCAGGCGCGGGAGCGACGGAAGTTGCCCTTGCGCTGCGGACCGTCGAGCGGCATCTGGTCGCCGGTGAAGGCATGGATGGTGGTCATGATGCCGGACACGATGGGAGCGAAGTCGTTCAGACCCTTGGCCATCGGGGCGAGGCAGTTGGTGGTGCAGGAAGCAGCGGAGATGATGTTGTCCTCAGCGGTCAGCGTCTCATGGTTGACGTTGTACACGATGGTGGGCAGATCGCTGCCGGCCGGAGCGGAGATGACGACCTTCTTGGCGCCAGCGTTGATGTGGGCCTGAGCCTTAGCCTTGCTGGTGTAGAAGCCGGTGCACTCGAGAACGACGTCGACGTCAAGGTCGCCCCAAGGCAGGTTGTTGGCGTCGGCCTCCTTGTAGATCTTGATCTCCTTGCCGTCAACGGTGATGGAATCCTCGCCAGCAACGACCTCGTGATCGCGAGCGTAGTTGCCCTGCGTGGAGTCGTACTTCAGCAGGTAAGCGAGCATATCGGGAGAGGTGAGGTCGTTGATAGCGACGATCTCGGAGCCCTCATGACCGAACATCTGACGGAAAGCCAGACGACCGATGCGACCGAAGCCGTTAATAGCAACCTTTACTGCCATTGTGTCTCCTTTCGTAAGGCCCCCGCGAGCTACAGCGCCCGCCGTTGAGGCCCACAAACTAACCACTCGCCTAATATACCTTTTTTTTGACTTGAATTTCACGAGAATGCTCGAAATTGAAAATCAAATTTACGTTAAAACGTTTTAAAGACTAAAATAGCAGCTAAATCCGTATATAAGTCGATACTTCAAACTACCTGTTTGCTTCAATGAGCTTTTCAAGCCTCAAAACGCGATGGTACAGGGCAGACTTCGACAAGGGAGGGTCAGCCATCTCCCCCAAATCACGCAACGACAGATCGGGATAGCGCTCGCGCAGGTCGCAAAAGACCGCCAAGGCATCCGGAAGCGCATCGCGAAGGCCACGCTGCTCGAGCTCATCGATAAGCGCAAGCTGATGTTGGGCAGCACCGGCGCTTCTGGTCTGGTTGGCGAGCTCGGCATTCACGCGACGGTTCACATCGTTCTTAACCAACTTGACCGCGCGCGCCTCCTCAATCTCGGCAACGCTGCGCTTGGCACCAATCAGCTTTAATAGATGCTCGATTTCCTCGGCGCTCTTAATGTACACGGCATATGACCCCCGCCGTGCATTAACACGAGCATGGACCTCAATCTGCTCCAACAGATCGCAAAGTCCCTTGGCATATTGCTCGCCCTGCACAGCGATCTCCAAATGAAAATCGCCGCGTGGATCGGCCACGAAGCCGCCCGCGATGAGCGCGCCGCGGATATAGGCAAGTCTACAGCAAGGACGGGCGACAATGTGACGCGGCACACCTGCGACGAGCCCTCCCCTACGGTCGAGAATGCCCAGCAGCACCAGAGCCTTATCCAAATCGGGCTGATCAGGCAAGGTGATGAGGTAGTTTCGAACCTTATGCAAGACAGATTTGCGGACGGTGAACTCCGTTTTGAGCTTAAGGATACGATGCGTCAGCGTGATCATCGTGCGCGCGACGGCTCCCGTCTCAGTCGCAACCGTCAAACGATACCGCCCAGAGCCGGTAAGCGAGAGCGTACCACTCACACGCGTGAGGGCGGCAAGCGTCGACAAGTCGCAGTATTCACATTCGGGTTCGCAGCGCGCAAGCTCGTCGCGCACCTCAGCGGTAAACGACATGCAGGCCTATGCCTTCGTGTTGGCGCGCGACAGGTCGCGGTGGGAGATGCTCACATGATACTGAGCGCCTTCCAGGTAACGGGCCGTGGCCTCGGCAATGGCAACGCTGCGGTGCTGGCCGCCCGTGCAGCCGATGGCGATAGAAAGCTGCGGCTTACCCTCCGCGATATAGCCCGGCATCACCGTATCGAGCAGCTGTGTCCAAGCCTTCCAAAACTCCTGCGTCTTGGGATGGTCCAGAACAAAATCGGAGACCTTTTTATCGAGACCGGTCATCGTGCGCATCTCGGGATCGTAGAACGGATTAGGCAGGAAGCGGACGTCGATCATAATGTCCGCCTCGACGGGCATGCCGTGCTTAAAGCCAAACGAGAACACGTGGACGTCCATGAGCTGCTGGTCGGACAGTTCGGAAAATGCCATACGTAGCTTGTTGCGCAGCGCAGAGGTGCGCAGACGGCTCGTGTCGATAATCATATCGGCTCGGTCGCGCACGCCCTGAAGCTGAAGGCGCTCGCGCTGAATGGCATCGGCCGTAGTCTCCCCCGGCTTGGCAATGGGATGACGGCGGCGATTTTCGCTGTAGCGACGAATCAGCACCTCGTCAGAAGCCTCCAGGAACACGATGTCGCAGCTCATCTCGCGCTCTTCGAGCGCGGCGACCGCATCGAGCAACTCGTCAAACAGTCCCTGGCTACGCAAATCGCAGGTGACGGCGAGATGCCTGCCCACGCCCGTATTGATGCCGACGAGCTCGGCAAGCTGGGCGATGAGACGTGGAGGCAGGTTATCGATGCAAAAATAGCCCATGTCCTCGAACACGTGCATGGCCTGCGTGCGGCCCGATCCGGACATTCCGGTGATGATGACGATATCGGGGATGCGCTCCGCGCGCTCCGCCGCATCCATGGCATCTCCCTTTTGCATGTGCTGCCTCCCGAAAACAAGCGCGGGACCCAGCAACCCGGATCCCGCGCGGTCAATTGCCTATATTGAGTATACCGCCCCGAGCGGATACGAGGCCTGTCTTACGCCTCAAGCGCAGCCTTGAACCAACTCGTAATACTCGTGGGGTGCGTGATGGCGGTGCCGACGACAACGGCCCAGGCGCCAGCATCGATCGCGGCGCGAGCCTCCTCGGGCGTATGCACGCGACCCTCGCAAATGATGGGAAGGCCGGGGAATTCCTCGGTCGCCTGACGCAGGAGCGGCAGATCGGGGCCATCGGCCATGGTGCAGTCGATGGCGGCGACGCCGTGAGAAAGCGTGGTGGATACCAGGTCAAAGCCCATATCAACAGCACGGCGAATATCCTCGATGGTGGCACAATCCGCCATCAGGAGCACACCCTCCTCGTGCAGAGGACGGAAGGTATCCTCGACCGTCTTGCCATCGGGGCGCGGACGATCGGTGGCGTCGATCGCCACGATATCGGCACCGGCAGCAACGCAGGCGCGAGCGTGACGCAGCGTCGGCGTGATGTAAACGCCCTCGTGCCCATCCTTCCACAGACCGATGACGGGATCCTCACAGCGACCCTTAATGGCGGCAATGTCGGCAAGGCCCTGGCAGCGAATGGCGGCGGCGCCGCCGAGCTCGCAAGCGCGAGACATTTGAGCCATGGTCTCGGGCGTACGAAGCGGCTCTCCCATATACGCCTGAACGCTCACGACGAGCTTGCCCTTCAGGGATTGAATCAATGGATCAACGGTCATAAGGCTGTAACCTTTCTCAGAACAGCCTCCCGAGGCGTGTTGTCTCGGGAGGCTCCTACAGAAGATACGTTTACTTCAACGAGGCAAGAAGATGCTCAGCGGCACCGATGAGCGGAGCATCGCCCTCCAGAGAACCGATGAGGATCGGCGTGTCCTGAAGCGGATCGAGCGCCTGGCTGGCATAGCCCTCGTGTACCGAATCCTTCCACGTCTGTGAACGCCAATCGGGACCTTGGTGAATCACGCCACCCGAAAGCACGATGACCTCGGGGTCCAGGATGTTAGCGAGCGAGCCCAAGCTGGCACCCAGCGCAAAGCCGGCGTCATGGATGACCTCGGTCGCCTTTGCGTCGCCCGCGCGGCACAGGTCGTTCACATCGCGACCGACCGAAGGACGGCTGGGGTCGACGCGGCCAAAACGCTCATCGTACATTCGACCAATGGAAGTGCCCGAAGCAACCGACTCCAGATGGCCAGAACGCCCGCAAGCGCAGGGAATGCCGGCGGCAGCCGAGCACTCTATGTGGCCCATATGGCCAGCAGCACCATGGAAGCCTTGCATCACGCGGCCGTTCTCGACATATGCGCCGCCGATGCCCGTACCGATGCCAAGACACAAGACGGAGAACTTGCCCTTGCCGCCGCCCCAGTGGGCCTCGCCCAGAGCATGAGCCTGCACGTCGCCTACAACGGCAACGGGAAGACCGAGGTCCTCGCGCAGACGCGGCCCCAACTGGACGCCGGACCAGCCGGGCATGATCTCGTTGGCATACGCGATGGCGCCCGTCTTGGGATCGACGACGCCGGCGGCACCAATGCCGACGCCAAGGACCTCGACATCGGGATTCGCCTCGAGAGCAGCCTTGATGGACGCCTCGATACGCTGGAAGACGGCCTCGCCGCCCTCTTGGGCCTCGGTGGGAACCTCGGCCTCAAAAACGGGATGAGGCACGCTACCGTCAGCCGGGTACTCCATAATGGCGGTCGCAATCTTGGTGCCGCCGATATCGACAGAGCAGACGTACTTGTTCTCCATGTCGCTCTCCTTAGGAGATAAAAAACAACTACAGGAAATGAAAGCGGCGTTATCGCCGCAGCTTGGTAAAGGTTTCCCGAGTGCCCGAGGTTGGGGTGAAAGCGGTCGGGCGTTGACCTAATGGGTCACGCTCGACCGCTTGAGCCCCAAGATCGGGTGCCCGGGGAAGCTTTACAGGAGACCGTTGTCCTGGAGGACCTTCCTAATCGCCTCGACATTCTCGCCGGTCATGGCCTTCACCGGGCGCGGCATGGTCGGGCTGTCGAAGATGCCCATGAGGTTCATAGCGGTCTTGAAGGCGCCGACGCCACCGGCATAGCCCTGGACACCCGAGGTGACATCCCAGATGTGCGAAATTTCATTGAGGCGATCCTGCTCGGCCTTGACGGTAGCCCAGTCACCAGCCTGAGCGGCCTTCCACTGACGCACGTAGCCCTCGGGCTCAACGTTGGCGAGACCCGGAACGGAACCGTCGGCGCCACCGAGGTAGGCGCCGTCGACAACAACCTCGTGACCGGTGAGGATGCTCATCGGATGGCCGTTCTTCTCGTTCTCCTGAACGAGGTAGCGGAACGAGATGTCATCACCCGAGGAATCCTTGACGCCGGCCAGAACGCCCTCGGCACCGAGCTTGGCAAGGAGCTTCCACGGGAGCTTGGTGTGGACACACACGGGGATGTCATAGGCGAAGATGGGCAGGTCGAGTTCCTCATGCAGGATGCGGAAGTGCTCCTCGACCTCGGTCATGCCCTGCAGGGCATAGAACGGGCAGGTGGCGACAAGCGCATCGGCGCCCAGCTCCTGAGCGACCTTACCGTGCTCGATCATGCGCTCGGTCTCGGTGTCGATGATGCCGACCAGAACGGGAACG
>CAJMSL010000044.1 GCA_905216045.1 uncultured bacterium | reverse complement strand
ATACGGCCGCTGTGGATGTTGGTGGCGACAAAATCCAGGTAGGACGTAGACTTGGGGCGATTGTTCTGCGTCAGGAACATATCGCCGTACATCTGGCCCACGGCGCCCAGCAGCATGTCGTGGTCGGCAAGATTCATGCCGAGGCTTTCCCACATCGGATGGAAATCGAATTCTTCAGCCATGACGGTTCCCCTCTCGAACCAAAAATGAATAGCTACGGTATTTCTGCACGGTGGGTGGCGAAAACCCAGCCGTGCTCAAACCCGGAATTTTGGGGAACCCGCTTTGCGGTCGATTATTTAGTTGTGCGTCGTCTCTCCCGGAGCCGTGAACATACCTGCTCATATGCGGCTCCGAGCCATATGCAGGGCGCGCGCGGCAACGCGGCGAATGTATGTCGTCTGCGGCATGTGCGCACCCTCCTTTACAAGTTGAGGTCAACTATATCAACGGTCGTCGACCATGCGAACACCGTTGACATTCGTACGACAGCGTCGCGTGCCGTAGTTTAATAAATAATTATCTTTATTGATAAGAGTTTGTCATCCTTCATTCGGCGAACGGCAAGACAAAGCCGCCGAGGCCTATATCCCCGACGGCATTACCCGGCGCTATCGACAAACCAAATGGATCCTACTCGCATCGAAGTGCATGCGCAGGTTCTCGCCTGCCTGCGGCAGCTCGTCGACAGGCACGCCCACTTTGTTGACCTTCCACTGCAGACGCGTGGGCGCATCGACGCGCGGCACGTCCAGCAACACCAGCCGCTCAAAGCGCGAATCGCTCACACGGGCCACATGCAAGTCGTAACTGTTGCGACCCCGCTCCGCGCGATTGTCAACATGGAAGTAGCTTGCGCGAATGCCCAGGTACGCCACATTATCGGGAACCTCGCGACCCACGTTAAAGCTCATGCCCCAGTCGAGGGCCTCAACTTCTTCGTCGCCGATCTTGCGCGCCCGGCTTGTGTTCTTGCAGCCCGTCAGGCGCAGCGCCGCCAGCGTCTGCGGACGGCGGACCACGTCCTCGACGGAGCCGATCTCCTCAACATGCCCGTCGTGCATCACGCAGATGCGCTGGCACAGGCGGCACGCTTCGTCGATGTCGTGGCTCACGTAGAGCACGGTGCGGTTGCATACATCGAACAGGTCGAGCATATTCTGCTCGAGGGCGCTCTTAAGATAGGAATCGAGTGCGCTCATGGGCTCGTCGAACATAAAGATGCCCGGATGCGCCGCCACCATGCGCGCAAGCGCCACACGTTGCTGCTGACCGCCCGAGAGTCGCACGGGATAGCGGTCGGCAAAATCGGCCAGTCCAAAGATACCCAGGTAGCGCTCGGCAAGCTGCTTGCGCGCCGCGGCGTCGCCCGCATCCTTTACGCCGGCACATACGTTATCGGCCACTGTCATATTAGGGAACAGCTGATAGTTTTGGAACAGCAGGGCGCATTTTCGCTCCTGAGGCGACAGGTTGATGCCCGCTGCCGAGTCAAAAAAGGTCACGCCGTTGACGACGATCCTGCCCTCGTCGGGCGTCTCCACGCCGGCGATGCAGCGCAGCGTACAGCTCTTGCCGCAACCCGAGGCGCCCAGCAGTGCCACACGCTCCTCGCCGGCCTCAAGCTGCATGTCGAGCATAAGCCCGGGATAGCGCTTTTTGATATCCAGAACGAGTGACATGACCTATCGACCTCCCTGCGGCGCCGCATCATCGCGCATGAGCTCGGCCAGCGCCTCGCGATCGATACGCAGCGCATCGCCGCCGACTGGGTCGAGCGAATCGCCCTGTCCGGCGAGATCTTTGGCCTGTTTGCGCTCCGCACGGGAAAGGCCCCGCTCGCGATACTTTTGCGAATGAGCGGTGTACATGTTGATGAACAGGATGACCAGAAAGCTAAACACGATCACGACGGCGACCCAAAAGAGGGCCACCGACGTGTTGCCGCCCATCCACTCAAAGTAGATGGCAATGGGAATGGTCTGCGTAATACCGGCGTAGTTGCCCGCAAAGAACAGGGTGCAGCCAAACTCGCCCATCGCGCGGGCAAAGGCGAGTACCGTGCCGGCGGCAATCGAGGGCCAGCCAAGCGGCATCATAAGCTTGGTAAAGATGCGACGCTCGGACCAGCCCAGCGTGCGCGCCGCGTCGAGCATTTGCGTGTCGAGGCTCTCAAAGGCACCGAGGGCCGTTCGATAGACCAGGGGGAACGACACCACCACGGCAGAGATCACCGCCGCAGGCCACGTAAAGACAATCGAGATACCGTGCGCGATAAGCCACTGGCCCACCCCGGTCGAGCGGCCAAACAGCATGAGGAGCAGAAAGCCGCAGACCGTGGGCGGCAGTACCATAGGGATGGTAAAGACCGAGTCGAGCAGGCCCTTGATGCGACTCGAGGTACCCATAGTCTTCCACGCGGCGAACAGGCCCAGCGCAAAGGAGATCAGCAGGGCAAGGCCGCTCGTTTTTATGGACACCCAAAACGGGCGATAGTCGATGTCGCACAAAAAGGAGGTCAGAGAGGTCCAGGGCCCCTGCTCATCCCGCAATACGACAGACGATGCTTCTACCATTTGAGCGCTATCAAGCCAACGCGCGCCGCCCTTGGCATCACCCGAGTCTGATGCAATCACCACATAGCGGTCCCCATCCGCACCGCGCTCGTCAAAGCCATAGGTATACCCGCCGGAATCAAACGTTGTTTCCGCCGTGACATACCAAGGAAGATCCACGTCCCCCAGCTGCGCACCTCCCATGCAGTTTGCGCTGTCGAGCTTACAGACGAGGGCCTTGAGACCCGATACGCACTCGTTGTCCTGCGGATCCAATCCATACTTCTCGACCGCCTTGGGCGATATCCACACCACAACGCGATCGGCAGCAGGCGCCACCACAAGGTCCACGTCCTCGTCAACGGGAAACCGGTAGCCCTCAGGCTGGCCCTCCATGGCACGAGCGGTCCCCTTGGCCAACCGCTCAAAACCCTCGATCCCATAGGAAAGCCCATGAGCGGTCGCAGCAGCCTGGGCCCCGTCCTCAGCGTCCCCAGCAAACGCAAATCCCGGCACCCAGCAAAGCGCGAAGGTCAAAGCACAGGCGACAAGCATGCGGAATCTATTAAGCACGAAAAGCTCCAAGCGAATACAAGGACGGAGTGAAACACAAAACGATGGAATTATCGCGCCAAGCCGCACTACGCGGAAAGCTCAAAGCCGTACTTGGCCCAAATCTTCTGAGCCTTCTTGTTGGTCAGGCAGAAGTCGATGAACGCCTTGGCCTCGTCGGCGTGCTCGGAGCTCTCGGCAACGGCACCCGGGTACACGATGGGCTTGTGCGAGTCCTCGGGGCACACGAAGGCCTCCTCGATGCCGTCGTAGCGGAAGATGTCGGAGCTATAGACAAAGCCGGCCACGCAGTCGCCCGTGGACACATAGGCGGCGGCGGTACCAACTTTGTCAGCCAGGGCTACCTTGTCGGCGATCTCAGGCGCGTACTCGCCGTCGTCGCCCTCGGTGCCGGTGTAGAGGCCCACAGAAGCCAGCGCCTGGTTGGCGTACTTGCCGGCGGGAACGGTCTTGGCGTCGCCAATGGCGATCTTGCCGTCCAGATTCGCGACGTCGGCGATGGCCTCGACCTTGGTGTCGGAGCCCTCGGCGCGAATGATCACAAGGTCGTTGACGAACATGTCCTCACGCGTATCGACGTCGACGAGCTCGGCGGCCTCGGCGTCGTCCATGGTGCCCTTGGAGGCCGTGATGCGCACGTCGCCGGCGGCACCGGCGCGCATCTGCTCGACAAGGTCGCCAGACGCCTTAAACTGCGTGTCGGCAAACGTAGTGCCGGGCTGCTCGGCGTAGAGCTCCTGAACCTCGGGCAGGGCCTTCTCGAGCGAGTTGGCGGCAAAGACCTGCAGCTCGACAGCCTTCTTCTTAGAGGAAGACTTGGCGGAGCCGGCATCGGATCCGGCCGGCTCGGACGTCTTGCTGCCCGAGCAGCCAGCAAGACCAAGGCCGGCAGCGGCGACAGCAGAAAGCGAGACGAATCCGCGGCGAGAAACCATATCGAACATATTCAACCCTTTCGGACCTTGTGCCCGGGTACCCCACCGCGGGCTTTAATCTGCAATCAGATTATACTTTTGCGCGAATAATGTTAGTGAGAAATTATTCTCGCTGAGAATATAGTTTCGAGTTACCGTACACCTCGGCGTCGATTCGGCGGAAAACAAAAGCGGAGCGACCGATAAGGTCGCCCCACCGCAGGTAAACCGCTTAATTGGTATGTCCGCCGCCCGCTGTCATCTGAGCCGCATGCTCCAGCTGGTCTGCTATGGCCTCCCAGCTTTCGCGGGCGGCCTTCGTAGAACCGGGAAAGTTTACGACAAGTGTATGACCTCGTTGCATGCAAATAGCGCGCGAGAGCATGGCGCGGCGCGTCTTGGTCATCGAGTACGCGCGAATCGCCTCTGCAATACCCGGCACATCGCGGTCGCAGACGGCACGCGTCGCCTCGGGCGTCACATCGCGCATCGAAAGCCCCGTGCCGCCGCAGGTGAGCACGACATTGGCGTGGCACTCATCGGCGGCTTCCACAATGGCATCACCGATCTCGCTGACGTCGTCGCGCACGACCACATGTGAGGCGACCGTCCAGCCCTGCGCTTCGATAAGCTCCTCGAGTGCGGCTCCGGCCTCGTCCTGCGCAAGATCGCGCGTGTCCGAGCACGTCACGATCGATATCTTCAACTCCATAGTCTTCCTCCTACAACACCGTTCCCTCGGGCAGGTCGACACGCACGACATCCACGACGTCGCCCGCCTTGAGGTCGCACGGTCCTTCGTCAATACGCAGCAGGCAGTTGGCCCGCTGCATCGTGCCGAGCAGCGCCGAATTCTGCGTCTTGGCCTCGGTCACCAACAGCTCACCGGTCTCGGGGTCGCGCGAAACCGTGGCGCGATCGAAGAAGCGTCGGTCCTGGCGCTTTTTCACGCTATGCGTGAGCGTCGCCTGCTGCACGGGGCGCGCCCCCTCGGCAAAACCACGAATCTTGCGAATCGCCGGACGGGCAAGCATCTCAAAGCCTACATACGCCGCGGCCGGATTGCCTGAAAGTCCCAGGTAGGGCTTACCTGCGAGCAAGCCAAACGTGATGGCCTTGCCCGGGCGCATCGAGATGCGGTCAAACAGCACCTCGCCCTCGCGCCGGACGAGCGCCGTCACATAGTCGTAGTCACCCGCCGAGGCGCCACCACTCGTAATGACAAAATCGCACTCCTGCACGGCACGATGCACCAGCTCGGCAATCGCCCGCTCATCATCGGGCGCAATGCCGTAGAACACGGGCTCGGCGCCGGCATCGAGTGCCTCGGCCATCAACGCCGACGAGTTGGAGTCGCGAATCTGACCGCGCGCCGGTACCTTACTCGGTGCGACCAGTTCCGTCCCCAGCGAGATAATGCCCACGCGCGGCGCGGCGTGCACCTTCACGCTTGCATACCCGGCGCTTGCCAGCAGACCCGCGCCCGCCGGGGCCACAACCTCTCCAGCACGCATCACGACGTCACCGGCATGGGCCTCCTCGGCGGCAGAGCGAACATTCTCCCCTACCTTGGCAGGTGCCGAGAAGCTCACGTGCGAGCCCTCGTTGCCGTCACCGTCAAGTACCTCGACAATCTCGTATTTCACCACGGCATCCGCGCCCTCGGGCACCGGCGCGCCCGTCATAATGCGGACCGCATCGCCCACGCCGACCACGCCCTCAAAGACATGGCCCGCGGCCTCGTGTCCGATAACGTCGAGCGTCACCGGCGCCTCGCCAGATGCCTGCGTCAAGTCCGCCGAGCGCACGGCATATCCGTCCATAGCGCTGTTGGCAAACGGCGAGATATCGATATCGGCCACCGCGTCCTCGGCCAGGGGAAGGCCGGCGGCCTGCCACACGGGAATCTCGACGAGATCGGTCGGAGCAACGTGCGACAGGACAATCGACTGTGCGTCCTCCAGTGGAATGAGCTTCTCTGCCATATGCACCTCTTAATGCCACGGCGCACAACAGGGGCGCCGATTCTTTATGCTTGTCTCAGTATAATCCCCCGACGCACGACCGCGACTCGGCCTGTACCCGCAAATACACCTGTCGGTTGTAGGCCGCGAAACAGAATGGAAACCAACCCACCGGCTCGTCGCGTTTACCGCGTTTTATAATGCTTGCGTTGCAACCTAAAAGAGGAACGTATGGCTCATAACGACAAAACCGAAAGCGCAAACGAAACGCAGGATCATTCCCAGCCGCTCGACGATGGCGGCTTTTTCTCCCTGAACGACGTCATCACGGCAGGCAGGCATCAACTTACCCGCTCCGAGCATCTCTTGGCTGCCGACACGCGCCGCAACGCCCGCAACCTACTCGCGAGCGCCAAGTTGCTCGCGCTCGTCGTCATTGTCTCGCTCGCCATGGGCGTTGCCGCTTGGGCGTTTTTGGCCTCGCTGAATATCGCCACCGACTATCGCGAGCACCATGTGTGGGTCTACGCCTTGCTTCCCGTTGTGGGCGTTGCCACCGCATGGGTGTACAAAAACCACGGTCTTGCCGCCAAACGCGGTAACAACCTGGTCATCGACTCCGCTCTGGGCACACGCCTCATCCATATGCGCATGGCCGTCCTCACGTTTGTGTGCTCCACGCTCACACACCTAACGGGCGGATCGGCCGGTCGCGAGGGGGCCGCAGTGCAGATCGGCGGCACCATCGCCAGCAACATCTCGAGCCTCGCCCACCTCAAAAAGCATGACCACCACGACCTCATGCTCGCCGGCATCTCGTCGGCCTTTGGTGCCGTATTCGGCTCGCCCCTTGCCGGAGCTTTCTTTGGCATGGAGATGTGCTTTATCGGCAAGATTGACTACACCGCGGGCATTTACTGCCTGGTCGCCTCGTTTACCGGCTACTTTACATCACTCGCCCTGGGTACCGAGTACGAAGCGAATGTCATCGTCAGCGTTCCCGCCATGACGCCCAAAACGGTCGTCATCGTTGTTATCAGCGCCATCATCTTCGGTCTGACGGCACGCCTCTTTGCGTGGTCGGTTCGAACCGTCAAGAGCCTGTACGGTCGCTTTATCACCAATTACCTCGTTCGCGCACTTATAGGCGCACTCGTGGTTTTGGCCGCGTATGCCCTCCTCGACGCCTGGGACTACGCCGGCCTTTCCACGTGGCTTTCCGGCGCCGGATTTGCCGGCAACACCACCCTGGCAGACGCAGCCATCAAGTTGGTCGTCACAGCGCTTACCCTGGGTGCGGGCTTCCAAGGCGGCGAGGTCACGCCCCTGTTTGGCATCGGTGCGGCGCTCGGCGGCTGGATCGGTTGCCTCGTCGGAATCGACCCCAGTTTTCTGGCGGCTCTCGGCATGCTCGGCGTGTTCTGTGCCGGCCTCAACGTGCCCATCACCACCTGCATGATGGCCATCGACCTGTTCCACGGCACGGCAGCCGGGTTCTTTGTCATCGTGGCCTTTATCAGCTACCTAACTGCCGGACACCGCGGCGTGTACCCCGCCCAGCGCATCATCTCGCCCAAGCGCCGTTCGCTTATTGTGGATGAGGGCGGTACGGTAGCGGATGCTATCGAGCGCCACAACGACCTGATAGAGTAGACGTAAGTATTCGACGTGCAGCCACAATCGGGGGCAATTCGACCTGAGCGCGACCGCACCGTCACGTCATACGCCGGGAGTCGCCCCATGCACGCAACTGATTTTGGCCGCACGCTCATCATCGCCAACCCAGCCGCCCAGTCGGGTGCGGCGCACGAAGTTGCCGAGCGCCTGCAACGCTTTTTGGATATGACCGCGCGCGCATCCCAGTTTGACTTGGTGCTAACCGAGCGCATGGGACACGCCAAGGAGCTGGCCGCACAGGCCCAGGGCTATCGCACCGTTATCGCCCTTGGCGGCGACGGCGTGATTCACGAGGTCGTCAACGGGCTTATGACGCAAGAGGAGGACACCCGCCCCGCTCTTGCCATCCTACCCGTGGGCTCTGGCAACGATTTTGCCCAAACGCTCGGCATCGACGATTTCTCCGGTAAGGATTTTGGCGCGCTGCTCACCTGCGAGCTGCAGCGTCAGGACATCGGGCGCATTCGCTCGTGGAGCCCTGCGAGCGGCAGCGGCGAGGCTACCGTTGAGTACTACGACCAGACGCTCTCGGTCGGCATCGATGCCGCCATCGGCCTGGGCACCACCGAGCTGCGCAAAAAGACGGGCCTCGCCGGCGCTCCGCTCTACACCCTATCGGGACTTGAGCAGTTTGGCCTGCGCTATCGCAACTACCCCATGACCATCAGCTTTGATGGCGCGCCCGCCGAGCGCGTGCGGGCGATCATCATGGCAATTCAGCTGGGTCCTACCTATGGCTCGGGCTATCGCATCTGCCCCGATGCCGACCCCTGCGACGGCGTACTCGACGTCTGCTACGCCTGCGGCCCCGTTCCGCGTGCGGTTGCCCTGCCTATGTTTCTTTCGGCCAAGGACGGCCACCATACCAAGTTGCCGCCGGTTCGCATGCGCCGCTGCCGCCATGTCGAGCTCACCTTTGAGGAGCCCGACTACCCCATCCAGGCCGACGGCGAGCCCGTTGTCGCCTCGCGCATCGAGGTCGACATCCTTGCCGGCGTCCTCCACGTCTGGCATCCCACCCGCTAACCCCACCTAAGTTGCGGTGAAATAGGGACTGTTTATGCATTTTACGACGCAAAACAGTCACGAATTAACCGCAACATATTGATAAGATCATTCCTCCCCGCCCAGCTTGCGACGGTTGGCCTTTTTAATCGCATTGAAGTGTTTGTCGTTGAGCCTGCGCTGGCGCGATCGCTGTGGCACTTTGGTCTTGACGCGGCGGCGCGGCGGACGCCCGCGACGCTCAAGCTCAGCGCGCAGCTTACGTAGGCAGCTGCTACGGTTTTGGAACTGACTGCGGCTCTCGCGCGCCATCACGACAATCCCCGAAGGGATATGTTTCATGCGTACCGCCGAGTCCGTCGTGTTCACGCCCTGTCCGCCCGGACCCGTCGCGCGAAACACCTGCACCTCGCAATCGCGCGCCAACTCCTCGGCCGACATCTCGGCATAGCGCGCATACTCGCGCCATCCCATCTTATTCTCATCCATATCAACACCTCCCCTCATACAAAAAATGTGACAAAGGGACAGTCCCTTTGTCACATCGCATACCAATCGCTTGTGTTGCGCGCTTAGGCGAAGGTGATCTCGCCGTTCTCGCAGTCCATATCGGCGATACGGGCCAAGCTCTCAACGCGGAAGCCGCGCTTACGGAGCTTATCGCCGCCGCCCTGGAAGCCCTTCTCAACGGCGATGCCAATGCCGGCAACTTCGGCGCCCGCAGCCTCGCAGATCTTAATAAGGCCCTCAAGCGCGCAGCCGTTGGCCAGGAAGTCGTCGATAATCAGGACCTTATCGCCCTCGGACAGAAAGCGCTTGCCGACAATGACCGGGTACTCCTTCTGCTTGGTAAAGGAATAGATGGTCGTGGCATACTGCTCGCCGTCAAGGTTGATGGACTGGGCCTTCTTTGCAAAGACCACCGGCACGCCGCCAAAATGCTGAGCTGCGATGCAGGCCATACCAATACCCGAAGCCTCAATCGTCAGGATCTTGTTGATCTCGACACCCTCGAACAGACGGGCCCATTCGGCGCCCATGTGGTCGAACAGCTCAACGTCGCACTGGTGGTTGAGGAAGGCATCAACCTTAAGGACGTTACCGGCCTTTACGATGCCGTCATGGCGAATACGATCCTCAAGCTCCTGCATGGCGCAACCCCTTCTCGCGGCAACGATACCGCGCGATTAATAAACGTTGTTCGATAGTCTACCACGGACCGCCCCCCGCCCGCCCCACAAGCCACATCGCACCACAAACCAGTCTTTTTGGGACGGCGCGAATCGTGGCAGACAGCCTCCCAACATGCTAATGGCGGGCGCGCATCTTCACCAAACGCACCATGGCAAGCGCAAAGCCCACGGCGGCCACAGCCATGAGTACGTAGAACACCGAGCGAAAGCCGAATAGGAATACGTCCGGACGACCTGTAACAAAACTGGTCACGGCCTCGCCCATTGCCACGCTCATCTGCCCATACAGGATATGCGACGCCGCCGTAATGCCGAGCGCCATGCCGGCGTAGCGCGCCAAACTACCCAGGCTGCCCGCAAAGCCGAGCGCTTCGCGCGGAGCCGAGCCCATATACAACGAATTGTTAGGGCTCTGGAAAATCGACGTACCGCACGACATAAATGCGACGCAGCACACGATCACAGGGATAGAAGAGCGCTCGTCGAGCGTGCTTACCGCAAAGAGACCGCACACGTACACGCCCAGGCCGACAGCCGTAGGACCCTCGCAGCCAACACGGTCCGAAACCGTTCCCGAAAGCGGGCCGATAAAGGCATTCACCATCGGCAGCGCCAAAAAGAGTAATCCGGAAATGTCGGAACCAAAGCCGTGGGCGTCCTGAAAATAGAACGGCAGAATAAACTCGGATGCGCCAATGCCAACGAACACGATGAGCATGCAGGCAAGGTTAATAGTGAAGGCCGAATTTGCAAAGCAGCGACGAGCGGCCTCGGCAAGGGACATGGGGCGCTCGCCGGCCTCCGGCTTAACATGCGGCAGTGTGTAGAGCCCCACGATAAACGAGATGACGCCAATGGGCAGGTTGATGAGGAAGATGCTCTCCCAAGGAAAGCTTGCCACCAGCATGCCGCCGAGCACGGGGCCACACATCATGCCGAGGGCCACAAAGGTCGCGAGAATACCCATGGCACGGCCTCGTTCGCGCGCCGGAAACGACTCGGTGATGATACCCATGTTGTTAGCCATGGCCGCCGCGCAACCGACGCCCTGAACAATGCGTGCCAGGATAAGAACCTCGAGCGAGGCCGAAAGGCCGCACAGCAGCGCACCGAACATACTGCCCGGGAAAGCCATCAGGCTGCCCAGACCCAGCAGATTGCGCAGCAGGGAAGCCACAACGGCTACGCCCACGCCCCACCAGGGCCCCAGCAGAACAGCGCACAGCACGTTGACCATGTGCTGCACCGGGGCGCACTTGCTGCCGAACATGGGAAAGCTGAACACGCTGCCCACTACGCACAGGGCACAGAACATACCGGCGAGGGCAAGCTTTTTGACAGAGAGATTCTTCATGATAAATTAGCTCCTTTTCAACCATCTGCGGCAGCGCAGGACGAATGCCGACGCTCCCGCAACAAAACAGCCCGTGCCCGCAACAAGGCGGGAACAGGTACGGAAGGTGCGGTCGAAGCTTACTGGCTTCCTCTCACGCCGGAACACGGCTTCCCATCGCTGCATTCATCCAAGGCTCAGGGCGCTCCCCCTCAGCCGGCTGCGGAACCTCCGCAGAGGTACAAAAAAACAGGAGGAACCCGGCGCGGCTCCTCCTGCAAAAAATCATAAAGGGTATGACTTCCTACGGCGGCATTATCCGCATCAGGTAAAAGGGTCGAAGCTTGCTATACTTCCTCTCAGCCCGCTGCACGAGCTCCCCTGTGTTTGATTGTGACTGTATTCTACACCTCTTTCCCAAAAAATGCAAGAGGGAAGGGGACGATTTGGAATGCGCAGAGCAACGCGGAGCGCATTTTCAATCATTAAACTGTTTCATTATAAACCAAAGCCGCCGTGCAGGGGTCTGCGCAGCGGCTTTGGTCACAGAAAGGAGAATAATATGAAAAAGCAGAAAAAGTCGGGTTAACCCATGGTCACCTGCACCGTTACCTCAGTCCCGGCGGCAGCCAGCGGCAGAACGTTGCCGGAGATGGCCTTGCCGTCCACGGTAATGGCCTTGATGCCGTGCTGTACCCCGGCGGCGTTATCCACTGTAATGTGGTACACCGCACCGCGGAAGCGGCGGGTCACGGTAAAGCCGGACAGAGTGTGAGGAATGCAGGGGTCTACCTTCAGGCCGTCCAAGGTGGGCTGGATACCCAGAATGTACTGGCTGATGTTGAAGAAGGTCCATGCCGCTGTGCCGGTCAGCCAGCTGTTTTTGGCTTCACCAAAGGTGGGGGCGTCCTTACCGGCTACCATCTGACTGTAAACGTAGGGCTCGGTGCGATGAATCTCGGAAATGTCCTCGATGTAGGCGGGGCAGGTCTTGCGGTACACCGCAAAGGCGCGGTCACCGTGGCCAAGCGTTGCCTCGGCGCAGCTGATCCACGGGTTGTTGTGGCAGAAGATACCGGCGTTCTCCTTGTATCCCGGAGGATAGCTGGAGATCTCGCCCAGATTCAGCTGGTAGCTGGTATAGGCGGGCTGCAGCAGCACCACACCGTATTTGGTGTCCAGCCGCTCCTCCACACTGGCAAGCGCCTGCGCGGCCTGTCCGCTCTCCTTGCCGATGCCGGCCATGACACACATACCCTGCGGCTCAATAAAGATCTGACCCTCGGTGCACTCCTTGCTGCCGACGGGCTTGCCGAAAGCATCGTAGGCACGGCGGAACCATGCGCCGTCCCAACCGGCGGTCAGGGTGGCCTGCTCCACGGCATCAATGTGCTTGCGGGCGGCAGCGGCCTCCTCGGTCAGATTCAGATGGTCGCACAGCTGGGCGTATTCGTGGCCGTACTTGGCGAACATACCGGCAATGAAAACGCTTTCGGCCACAGGACCCTCGCTGGGGCCGG
>CAJMSL010000043.1 GCA_905216045.1 uncultured bacterium | reverse complement strand
AGCTCGCTGCCGAGGCATCGACTACCGCGGCTGCCTGTACGGCGGCTTTATGCTCACACCCGCCGGCCCCAAGGTGCTGGAGTTCAACGCCCGCTTTGGCGACCCCGAGACGCAGGTCGTGCTTCCGCGCCTTAAGAACGACCTGGTCGAGGTCATGCTGGCTTGTGCCAACTGCGAGCTCGATCAGATTGAACTCGACTGGCGTGACGAGTGGGCCGTGGCCGTTGTCCTGACGAGCGCGGGCTACCCCGGCAGCTACGAGAAGGGCAAGGTCATCACCGGTATCGCCGATGCCGAGGCCATGGAGAACGTGACCGTGTACCACGCGGGCACTGCCGTGGTGGACGGCCAGCTCGTGACCAATGGTGGCCGCGTGCTTGCCGTGACCGCTCTGGGCGACACGTTCGAGAACGCTCGCAACCTTGCCTACGAGGCCTGCGAGAAGATTGATTTTGAGGGCAAGACCCTGCGTCACGACATCGGCCTGCGCGCGCTGCGCGGCCGCGACGCCTGGGATGCCTAAAGTCCGAGAGGAATGAGACGGATGGACGAGAAGAACGAAGAGCTCGTGGACGCGCAGATCGTCGAAGAGGACAGCCGCATGTATGGGCACGCCGAGGGCGAGCCTGGTGGCGAGGTCTCTGACGAGCCGGCGCTGGTGCTGGGCGATGACGACCCGCACGATGCCGAGCTGCACGAGAAGATTCTTTCGGAGGAATGCGCCTGGAAGGGCAAGATCCTCGACGTCCACCGTCTTGAGGTTGAGCTGCCCAACGGTCACCGCAGCGCCCGCGATATCGTTCGCCATCCGGGTGCGGCGGCCGTTGTGGCACTGACCGAGAGCGGCAAGATCGTACTGGTGCGTCAGTACCGCACCGCCATCGACCGCGTGACGGTCGAGATTCCCGCCGGCAAGCTCGATCCAGGCGAGGACCCGCTCGATTGCGCCAAACGCGAACTGCACGAGGAGACGGGCTTTAGGGCCGGTCGTATTCGCTTTTTGACGTCGATTGTCACGTCCTGCGGTTTTTGCGATGAGATCATCCACATCTACTTGGCTACCAAGCTCGAGTTTGATGCGCCCAACCCCGATGATGACGAGTTTGTCAACGTGGACCTGGTGCCGCTGCACGAGCTGATCGATGCCGTGCTCGACGGCAAGATCGAAGACGCCAAGACCGTCGTAGGCGCGCTTGCCTGCGACAGCATCGCACACCGCCTTGGGGGCACGGAGCTCTAGGTTACGCGGTTTTACCAAACCGCGTAACGAGTCGACGCTGCAAACGCCCCTAAGCGGCAATCTGCCTTTCAATCGTCGCTCGCGTACCGAAGTACGCGTCGCTCCTCTTTCAAGACACCTTGCTCGCTTAGGGACGTTTTCGCTGACGTTGCTAGAACATCGGCGTTATGTTTGTTGGGACGCTTTGTTTTCAGCCCGACCGGCTCAACCGGATTTATCACGCTATTTATTTCTCTTCGAGGACTGCATGTTTAAGAGGTTTCTTTCGTATTACGAGCCCCAGATGGGGCTTTTTGTTGCTGATACTGTTTGTGCTCTGGTGCTTGCCGCCATTGACCTGGCGTTCCCCATTATCCTGCGCAATTTGACCGGTGGGCTATTTACTCAGGGTCAGGCTGCCATTATGCAGGCGCTCGGTATGATCGCGGTGGGGCTGGTGCTGATGTATGCCGTTCGCTGCGCCTGCCGCTACTTTGTGAGCTACTGGGGCCACGTGATGGGTGCGCGCATGGAGTCCAAGATGCGCGAGGACCTGTTTGACCAGTACGAGCGCTTTAGCTTTGCGTACTTCGACCGCAACAGTTCGGGCGACATGATGAGCCGCGTGGTCAACGATCTGTTCGATATCTGCGAGGCGGCGCACCACGTGCCCGAGTGGATCATCATCTGCGGCATCGAGATTATTGGCTCGTTTGCGATCCTCTTTACCATCGCCCCGGTGCTGGCGCTCGCCATGGCCGTGGTGACGGCGGCTTTTGCGGTCATCATGTTTTGGCAGAACATGCGTATGCGCGAGGTCTTTAGCGACAACCGCAAAAAGATCAGCGGCATCAATGCGCAGCTGCAGGATTCGCTTGCGGGCATGCGCGTAGTCAAGAGCTTTGCCAACGAGGAGACCGAGCGCGCCAAGTTCCGTGCCTCTAACGATCGCTACCTTTCGTCCAAGGAGAACATGTATCACGCCATGGGCGTCTATACCGCGACGTATGGCCTGCTCTCGGGTGTGCTCTATGTGATCGTGGTGCTGCTGGGCGGCTGGCTGGTCGCCCAGGGACAGCTGCAGGCGGTCGATATGGCGACCTTTGCACTCTATATTTCGCTGTTCTGCACGCCGCTCGAGACGCTCGTCAATTCGGCCGAAACGTATCAGAAGGCTATCGCCGGCTTTAAACGTATGGACGAGGTGCTCTCGACCGCGCCGGATATCCAGGACAAGCCGGGCGCTACGGATCTGCAGGTGACTGCCGGCGCCGTGGAGTATCACGACGTGTGCTTTAACTACGAGGATGTCGAGCTGGGCGAGGGCTATGCCGACGAGCGTCCCGTTATCGACCATATGAATCTGTCCATCAAGCCCGGGCAGACCATCGCGCTGGTTGGCCCTTCGGGCGGTGGCAAGTCCACGACCTGTTCGCTGCTGCCGCGCTTTTATGACGTGGCTGCCGGATCCATTAGCATCGACGGCCAGGACGTGCGCGATGTGACGCAGCAGAGCCTGCGCCGCGCCATCGGCCTGGTGCAGCAGGATGTCTATCTATTTGACGGTACGATTGGCGAGAACATCGCCTACGGCAAGCCGGGCGCCACGGCAGAAGAGATCGCCGAGGCCGCCCGTCGCGCCAACATCGATGCCTTTATCGAGTCGCTTCCGCAGGGCTACGACACCGTGGTGGGCGAGCGCGGCAGCCGTCTTTCGGGCGGACAGAAGCAGCGCGTTGCCATCGCGCGCGTGTTTCTCAAGAACCCCAAGATCCTGATTTTGGACGAGGCGACGAGTGCTTTGGATAACGAGAGCGAGGAGGCGGTGCAGGAGTCACTCGAAGAGCTGGCACGCGGCCGCACCACGATTATTATCGCCCACCGTCTTTCGACCATTAAGCATGCCGATGAGATTGCGACCGTTGAGCATGGTCGCGTTGTGGAGCGTGGCACGCACGAGGAGCTTCTCGCCCGTGGCGGCACCTATGCCCGTTACTATCGAATGCAGTTCGAAGGTGCGCGTGCGCACGAGCTCGACTGATTGATATGACAGGAAGTTTATGGCTGACAAGAACCCTTTGACTCCGGAAGAAGTGACGGAGTTATTCTCCGAAATCGATGCATCCGGCGTCTTGGATCCCACGCTCGCCAAAAAGCGTACCGAGCGCATGCGTGAGAAGGAGGCTGCGGCCAAGCGCGGTGACAAAGCGGCGCTAGCGCAGCTGCGCAGCGAGGACCGCGCGAGCCAGGCAAAACATATCGACCCGCTGTCCGAGGACGATCCTTCGGGCTCGCAGGTGAGCCATACCATTACGAAGACCGCGATGGCCGTGGTCATCGGTATTTTGGTGCTGATCGTGGGCATGCAGATTGGCTACGGCGTGATGCGTCGTCTGAACACCGCCAACCTGTCCGAGAGCGTTTCGGTCGATACCGTTTCGACCGCGCTCAAGGGTGGACTTGAATGGGGCAACGGCTTTACGCAGTTCCCGCTCGACTTCACCGTCGATGAAGCCGATGAACGCACGGGCACGGTCGAGGTGACGGTGTTGGACACATCGTCTGCCAACGAGCTCGAGCTGCTGTCCAACGGGCAGATTCAGGCCGCGGCGCTTGCGACCAACGCGTTGCTCAACGATAAGATCGACCGCGTGGTGTATAACGTTCACGCCTATATCGACGAGGATAGCAACATTCAGCACGATTCCTTCTTTGGCATGTTCCCCGCGCGCGGCCACCAGAGCGCCATTTTGACGTTCGTGTGGACCAAGAGCTCATCCAACGCCACGAGTATCGACTGGAAAATGCGCATCGTGAGTATGGATGACACCATCGCCGAGCGCATTCAGAAGCAGGTGAACTCGGTGTCGTCGTTGATTGAGGACCCGGTGGTGAGCCAGACCAAGATTGACGAGGAAAAAGCCGAGCGCGATTTGGAGCATCGTCTGCATGGCCGCGAGATTTTCCGTGGCGGCAAGCCCGATCGCACACCGTCCGAACTGCTGGAGCAGGACAAGAAAAAATAAGACGCCATCATCCCGCGTGAGCCACAAGCCCCGCGGGATGATTTTTCTGGGACGGGGATTAAAAAACATTATGCATAGAAAGTCATAATTATCATTTCGTAAACATTTCGATGAAATTAACGCCATGAGGCATGCTTGCGGTTACAATACCGCGAGGCCTAACTACACACCTTTAAGCCGGTCCTGTGAGACCGGGAAGGAGAATTATGGCGAACAACCATACCGCGGGCGCTGCCGCCCGCACCTTCGCGCCCAGCGAGCTTTGCCAGCGTATGCTGGCCAAAACCAGCAAGGGCACCTGCGGTCCCTGCATCCTGTATCTTGAGGATGGGACCATTTTTTATGGACGTGCATGCGGCGCTGAGGGCACCGCGACCGGCGAAGTTTGCTTCAACACCTCGCTCGAGGGCTACTTTGAGGTCATGACCGACCCGAGTTATGCCGGCCAAATCGTAACCATGACCTATCCGCAGATCGGCAACTACGGTATCGACGAGACCGACGTCCAGTCGGCCTTCCCCGGCGACGCCGTGCGCCCTGCGAGCGCTCCGGCTATGCGCGGCATGATCGTTCGCGACATGTGCACCACGCCTTCTAACTGGCGCTCGGCCGTCAGCGTGCCGGAGTATCTGCGCGCCCACGGCATCGTCGCTATCGAGGGCGTCGACACCCGCGCTCTGGTGCGCCATCTGCGCGACAATGGTTCCAAGATGGGCATTATCTCGACCGAGATCTTCGACGTCGACGAGCTTGCCGAGCGTCTGGCCGCAGCGCCCACGCTGGTAGGCGAGAACCTGGTCAAGACCGTAAGTTGCCCCGTACCTCACGAGTTTGTGGCCGCCGATCTGCCTGCCACGCATGACTTTGCGCTTTCGGCTGCCGCTCCTGCCCGTCACAAAGTGGTCGCATACGACTGCGGTGTGAAGCGCGGCATTCTGGAGGGGCTGGTCCGCGCCGGCTGCGACCTTACCGTCGTGCCGTGGGACACGCCTGCCCAGCAGGTGCTCGACATGAATCCCGACGGCGTCTTTTTGTCCAATGGCCCCGGCGACCCCGACGCCGTGGTGGAGACCTACGAGCAGGTGCAGCAGCTGATCGGCAAGGTGCCGGTCTTTGGTATTTGTCTTGGTCACCAGATGATCAGCCTGGCCTGCGGCGCCCAGATGGAAAAGCTTAAGTTCGGTCACCGCGGTGGCAACCAGCCGGTTATGAACCTGGTAAGCCGCCGTGTGGAGATCACCGCGCAAAACCATGGCTTTGGCCTGCTGTTCCCCAGCTTGGGCAAGCTTGTCTCCGAGCTTTCCGGCGGCGAGACCGAGCATGCGGCCGATGGAGATCTGCGCGTCTGGGTGCGCCGCGGAATCGCGCCGGTCGTGATGAACGAGCGCTTTGGTCGCATTCGCCTGACACATGTGAACCTCAACGACGGCACCGCCGAGGGCATCCAGCTGCTCGACGCACCGTGCTTCTCGGTCCAGTACCACCCCGAGGCCTCGCCTGGCCCCACCGATGCCCACTATCTCTTTACCGCCTTTACGCGACTCATGGACGGCGAGGAGAACTACCTGGACATCGACACCGCGAAGGACCGCCTTGCCGGCTGGAATTTTGCCGACGATGGTTCCGCCGTTCTACCGAACGGCGGACCGGTCGACGCTGCGGCTGCATCTGGCACATCATCTTGCCGCTCTGCTTCGGACGCGCGGGCATAAGCCCAGCGCGCCCTCGCATCACGGCAACCTGATGCACCAGCTGCACCCTCGCTGACTTTTCCAAAACATTGAGTCAGCCTCTCTAGGAGGTTTTAAACATGCCGAAACGTACTGACATCAAGCGCATCCTCGTTATTGGTTCGGGCCCCATCGTCATTGGCCAGGCCTGTGAGTTTGACTACTCCGGTGCCCAGGCCTGCAAGGTGCTCAAGGAGGATGGCTTTGAGGTCATCCTGGTCAACTCCAACCCGGCGACCATCATGACCGACCCGGGCTTGGCCGACCGCACCTATGTCGAGCCCATCACTGCCGAGTTTATCGAGCGCGTAATCAAGAAAGAGCGCCCGGACGCGCTGCTGCCCACGCTGGGCGGCCAGACCGGTCTGAATGCCGCCGTCGAGCTGGCGAAAGACGGTACGCTCGACAAGTACGGCGTCGAGATGATCGGCTGCGACCTGGCCGCTATCGAGCGCGGCGAGGACCGCAAACTCTTTAACGAGGCCATGGCCGAGATTGGCCTGGAGGTCGCGCGCTCGGGCTATGCCTACAGCGTGGCCGACGCCGAGGCCATCGCCGAGCGCGTGGGCTATCCCTGCGTACTGCGCCCGAGCTTTACCCTCGGCGGCGCCGGTGGCGGCATCGCTCATACTCACGAGGAGCTCGTCTCCATCGTGAGCCAGGGCCTCGAGCTCTCGCCTGCCCACGAGGTGCTGGTCGAGGAGTCCATCGAGGGCTGGAAAGAGTATGAGATGGAGGTCATGCGTGACCACGCCGGCAACGGCATCATCGTGTGCTCCATCGAGAACCTCGACCCCATGGGCGTGCATACCGGCGACTCCATCACCGTGGCACCGGCGCAGACCCTCTCCGACCTTGAGTATCAGCGCATGCGCGTGGCCTCGCTCGCCATTCTGGAGAAGATTGGCGTCGAGACCGGCGGCTCCAACGTGCAGTTTGCCGTGAACCCCAACACCGGCCGCCTGATCGTCATCGAGATGAACCCGCGCGTGAGCCGTTCGTCCGCGCTGGCCTCCAAGGCCACGGGTTTCCCCATCGCCAAGGCCGCCGCGCGCCTTGCCGTGGGCTACACGCTCGACGAGATCGTCAACGACATCACCAAGGCTACACCCGCCTGCTTTGAACCCACGATTGACTACTGCGTCGTCAAGGTGCCGCGCTTTGCCTTCGAGAAGTTCAAGGGCACTGATCCTACGCTCACCACGCGCATGAAGGCCGTGGGCGAGATCATGGCGATCGGCCGCACCTTTGAGGAGGCCTTTGGCAAGGCCATGCGTTCGCTGGAGGACGGGCATCAGGGCATTTGTGCCGGTGGCAAGGAAGGTGCCGACAAACTGAGCGACGATGAGCTCGCTCAAGCCGTGGCAACGCCGACCGAGCACCGCATCTTCTTTGTGGTCGAGGCCCTGCGCCGTGGCTGGGACATCGCTCGCATCCATGCCATCTGCGGTATCGATCCGTGGTACCTCAACCGTATCAACGACATGGTGCAGGTCCAGGAGAGCATCCGCGGCCTGCGTGTGGAGGATATCGACGCCGACGCGATGCGCCTGCTCAAACAGTACGGCACGAGCGACGCTGAGAGCGCCGCGCTGACCAGCTCGGACGAGCGCTTTGTGCGCGCCTATCGCAAGGGCCTGGGCGTGGTTCCCAGCATGAAGACGGTCGATACCTGCGCTGCGGAGTTCTCGAGCGCCACGGAGTACCACTACAAGACGTACGAGAACATCTACCGCACGAGCCCGGATGCCAAGAAGTGCGTGGCTCCCGACGAGACCACGCCGGCGGACAAGCCCAAGGCGATGATCTTGGGCGCCGGCCCCAACCGCATTGGCCAGGGTATCGAGTTCGATTACTGCTGTGTGCACGCGAGCTACGCGCTGGCGGCCCGCGGCTTTGAGACCATCATGGTCAACTGCAATCCCGAGACCGTCTCGACCGACTATGACACGTCCGACCGTCTGTACTTTGAGCCGCTCACCTACGAGGACGTCATGGACGTTATCGACGTTGAGCGACCCGACGGCGTCGTGGTGACGCTCGGCGGCCAGACTCCGCTTAAGCTGGCGCGCATGCTCGAGGAAAGCGGCGTGAACATCATGGGCACCAAGCCCGATGCCATCGACTTTGCCGAGGACCGCGAGCGCTTTGCCGCCCTGCTCGACAAGCTGGGCATTATGTATCCGCCGGCGGGCCAGGCAACCTCGTTTGAGGAGGCCGAGGCCGTGGCCGCGCATATCGGTTACCCGCTGCTGGTGCGTCCGAGCTACGTGCTGGGCGGCCGCGGCATGATGATCGCCTACGATGCCGAGCATCTGCGCGATTACATGGCCGAGGCCGCGCGCATTAGCCCTGACTACCCGGTGTATCTGGACCGCTTCTTGGAGGGTGCGATTGAGTCCGATGTCGACGCCCTGTGCGATGGCGAAGAGGTCTACATCGGCGGCATTCTGGAGCATATCGAGGAGGCCGGTATTCACTCCGGCGACTCTGCGACCTGCATCCCGCCGTTCAGCTTTAGCGAGAGCCTGCAGGCAAAGCTTCGCGAGACCACGCGCCGCATCGCGATGGCGCTGGGCGTACGCGGCCTGGTCAACGTGCAGTACGCCATCAAGGGCGAGACCGTCTACGTGATCGAGGCCAACCCGCGTGCCAGCCGTACCGTGCCGTTCATCTCCAAGGCAACCGGCGTGCCGCTGGCCAAGTGCGCGGCGCGTATCATGGCAGGCGATTCCATCGCGAGCCTGGGCCTGCCGAGCGACGAGCGTCAGCTCGATTGGTTCTGTATGAAGGAAGCCGTTATGCCCTGGGGCCGTTTCCCGGGCGCTGACGTTATCCTGGGGCCCGAGATGAAGTCGACGGGCGAGGTCATGGGTATCGCCAAGAGCTATCCCGAGGCATACGCCAAGACGCAACTGGCGATTGACTACAAGCTGCCCGACCCGAGCGCCGGCAAGGTGTTCATTAGCGTGTGCGACCGAGATAAGCGTCACATCCTTTCGGTCGCCCGCATCCTGCGCTACCTGGGCTTTGACATCTGCTCCACCGAGGGTACGGCGCGCGTGCTGCGCGGCGGCAACGTGACGTGCGAAGTCGTGGAGAAGATCAGCGGCCCGCACGACGGCGAGCGTCCCAACATCGGTGACCTCATCGCCGATGGCAAGATCGCGGTAATCATCAACACGCCGTACGGCCCGGGTTCGCGTGGCGACGGCTACCTTCTGCGCACCGAGGCCGTGCGCCGCGGCGTGACCTGCGTGACGGCGATGTCTGCGGCCAACACGTACGTGAGTGCCATCGAGGCCGTGCGCGAGGACCAGCAGGGTCACGGCAGCGCCAACGACATGGGCATGGACGTCATCGCCCTGCAGGACCTGCCGCAGCACACGGTGTAGTTGACCTGGCCGGCCGGGGCGGGAGGGGCCGAGATTTCCCCCTTTCGCTCCGGCTGCAAGCAGAGTCGCTCAGGAGGAAACTCGGCCCCTCCCGCCCCGGCCTGCGGTGACTTGGCTGCACCGTGTGCTGCCGAAGGGGCTTTGAGCGATGACTAGGGCTGAATAGAAAATGAGTGTGGGCCCCGCCGTTCGTTCGAACGGCAGGGCCCACGTTTTGTATGGGGCCTGTCAGTCTCGTCAACCTCCCATTTCAAATCAAATCAGCCAACGTACGCCATAGCAATCCCCGGTAGGTCGAGGGGTGCTTTGCGGGCGGGACAGGCTTTATCTGAACGACTTTGCAAAGCAACCGGAGTGAAGATAAAGCCTGGCCCGCCCGCAAAGCACCACGCAGACCGCAGGGACGGGAGCAGCTATACTACTCTCAGTAGTTAAGGGTCGCGGATTGGCCGCGTCACCGCTCTCAACAGGAGGTCTTTGTTTATGGCAGATCAGAAGCCGGTTGTCGGGATCATCATGGGCTCCAAGTCCGATCTGGGCGTTATGGAAGGCTGCACCGCCGAGCTCGAGGCGCTCGGTGTGCCCTATGAGCTCGTCATTGCGAGCGCACATCGCACGCCGGCGAAGGTCCACGAGTGGGCTTCGACCGCTGCCGATCGCGGTATCAAAGTGATTATCGCCGCCGCCGGCAAGGCCGCTCACCTGGGTGGTGTCGTGGCTGCCTTTACGCCGCTGCCGGTTATCGGTGTGCCTATGAAGACGAGTGACCTGGGCGGTATGGATTCGCTGCTGTCGATGGTGCAGATGCCTTCGGGCGTGCCCGTGGCCTGCGTTGCCATCAACGGCGCCAAGAACGCCGCCATCTACGCCACGCAGATTCTGGGCGCTTGCGACCCCGAGTACCGCAAGGTTATCGAGAAGATGAAGCAGGAGATGGCCGACGCCTAGGCGTTCCGCCGTTTCGCCGCAGTATAAGGAGAGCCATGTCCGACTATCAGGGAAAACGATTCAAGGCTTCTCAGATTCCCGATCCGTCGAAGCCGGGTGCTGCCAGTGCGGCGCAGCAGGGTCGGACATCCTCTCCTCAGCAGCCGCGCGCGCCGCGTCCTGTGACGCCGGCGACGCATCGTCGACAGGACGCGCCGGCTGCGTATCGCCCTTCGTCATATGGCACGGCAAAGAAGCAGGCCCGGACGCCGAGGCAAACGAGCGGCGCGGCGTCCAGCTACACTGAGCCGCCGCGCAAAAAGCGCCGCTCCATTATTCCCATTCTGCTCATCATCATCGGCATCGGTCTGATTGTTGCCGCCGCTGCCATCTTTATCAATGCACAGATTGGCTACAAGCAGGCGAGCGAGTCGTATCAGAAAATCGAGAAGCAATATGTAAGCGATAAGGACGCCAGCGGCGTGCCGACTATCGACTTCGATGCGCTTGCTCAGACAAACCCCGAGATTGTGGGTTGGATTTATGTGCCGGGAACCAACATCAACTATCCCGTGGTGCAGACCAACAACAACTCCAAATACCTCAACACGCTGTTCGACGGTACGGCCAATGCATCTGGGGCCATTTTCCTGGATAGCGATGACACCGCGCCGGGAATGGTTGACCAGCAGACCACGATCTACGGCCACCATATGAACGATGGGTCGATGTTCAACGTGATTTCGGATACGACTGACCAGGCAACGTTCGATAGCATTGAATATGTGTACTACATCACACGGGATGCTACGTATAAGCTGCGTCCGCTGGCGACCAAGGTCGTTGAGGATACGTACTCCAAGGCGCGCACGCCCAATTTTGAGGGCGATGACGGGCTCAAGAACTACCTGTCCGAGATGCTCGACGGTGCCTATGCCGTGGCGAGCGATGCCACCGATCGTGCCGCTTCGGCAACCAAGGTCGTGACGCTTGTGACCTGTCGTTCGTTATCGCTGAGCAACACGCGTGCTGTCATGGTGCTCACGCCGGTCGAGGAATAAGTTGTTCGAAAGTAGCTAAAAAAGCCCCGTTCCAAATTGGCTACTCGACGACGGTAAGGGAGAAATGATGCTCGAGAATGGCAAAATGATGCCTTCGGTTGATGCTTGGCTGCGCGAGGCCAAGGCCGATTCGTCGGCACCTGCGTGCGGTATGTATCTGACACATAACGGTGTGGTGCGCGCGACGCCCAAGGCCGAGGCGCGCGGTGTCGAGACCGATGGCGTGGCGCCGGGCCACAAGGTGGGCGGCATGGTGTTTGGCTACGACGCCAGCAAGGTACAGGCCGCCATCGAGGCGACGCGCGCGATGCCGGGTGTCGGCTATGTGCGCGTGTGGCTGGCAAGCGGCGAGCTTGCCGTAGGTGACGACATCATGCTCGTGCTCATCGGCGGGGACATTCGCCCGCACGTGGTCGATGCGCTGCAGGCGCTCGTTGGCACCATCAAGAATGAATGCGTGAGTGAGGTCGAGCGCGAGGCGTAGAGGCTTGCGTCGATAGAAGGCTCGTTTATAAAAATGCCCGCCGGTACGTGTGATACCGGCGGGCATTTTGCGTTTTGGGCGCGGTTGGCGCTACACGCGCGTCGCATCCTTGGGGCTCATGGTCATGCTCTGGAAGCGGTTCTCCATGTAGTCGTTATCGAAATACTTGCCGTAGAACTGTGCGACGGGAATATCCGGCTCCGTGCCGTTGACGCGCTGGTACCAGTAGTCGAGCGACTGCAGCGTCATGACGCCGTCGACCAGCATAATGACGGTAAAGATGACGGTAGCCGAGTAGCGACTCTTCCACGGAATCATGTTGATGAGCTTGAGCAGCCTCGGCAGCAGCAGCTTGATCCAGATAAGGCCACCCAGGCCCCACAGGCAGGCAAAGCCCGTGCAGGTGCGTCCGCCCGTAAGGACGGCGAGTGGGTCGGGCATGCCGAACAGTTTCATGTGCGAGTAGCTCCACGACACCACGCCAAATGAGGTCTGCATAAACCAGCCTACAAACACCTCGAAAGCGCCGCCGATCAGGGCACTTACCAGGAAAATGATCAGAGGATTCTTTTTATAGAAGCGGTTGAGCGCCATGGTCATGAGCACCGCGCCAAATCCGTAGATGGGGCTAAAGGGGCCAAATAGCATACCGGCCCGGTCCTGATAGACGCCGGGATCGACGACGACCATATGCCAGACTTCCTCGAGAATGAGACCTAACACGCTGCAGACGAAGAATACCCAGAACAGGTTGAAGTAGTTGAGCTTGATGTAGCCCTCGCCGGTTTCGTCGCGGCCGAGCATCCCCTCGGCGGCGGCATCGCGGTCGAGCATCTCTTGCAGACGGCGCTGCAGTTCGCGCTCCTGGCGTAGCGTGGGGGCGACGGTGGCCGACAGCGCAATGAGGATACCGAGCTGAATGGCGGGGCGCAGCAGGAAGGGGCCGATACCCTGGAGCATCACGTCAACTAAAAGCTCCACGACGGGCAATGCGATGAGGACGTAAGACAGGCGGGCGGCATTGCGCCGCTGGTCCTTGATGAGGTCCAGGCCA
>CAJMSL010000042.1 GCA_905216045.1 uncultured bacterium | reverse complement strand
CAAGGATTTCGTCCATTTCTGGCGGCAGTTGCCCCTGACGCGCTGGTGCCAGAATCATGCGATTGACGAAAAAGTCTGCGTATCGAAATACGTCATCGGGGTGCTCGGTTGCCGGGTCGAGTTCGACAACGCCGCCATCGTGGACGGCGCCGATGATGCCGTCGTAGCCCATTTGACGATATGCTCGGACTGCGAGTGCGCTTGCGCGCATCAGGTTGTACTGAAACTGCATGTACGACTGAACATCGAGCGATCGATTGGGGGGATAGTTGCCCAACATGTTTACGCAGTAGCTGTAGAAATGCGGCTCGTTAACGGTAGCCCAGATTTTGACGCGGTCTCCAAAGCGCTCAAAGCAAATCTTGGCGTATTTGCAGAACCACTCTGCCATGTCGTTGTTCAGCCATCCGCCTTTGCAAGCAAGCGTGAATGGCAGATCGTAATGGAACAGCGTAACGTTGGGCTCTATGCCATTTTCGAGGCAGCAATCAATGACCCGATTATAAAAATCGATACCCTCTTCATTCACTTTGCCGATACCGGTGGGGATGATTCGACTCCATGAAAGAGAGAAGCGATAGGTGTTTTGTCCGCCTTCTTTCATCATGCGGATATCTTCTTCATAGCGATGGTAGAAGTCGCAAGATACATCACCGTCAACATGGTTGATGTTCTTATTGCTTGTGTGGCTAAAGAAATCCCACTCACCAAGGCCTTTGCCGTCTTCGTTCCAGGCACCCTCGCACTGATAAGACGCCGTGGCGGAACCCCAGAGAAACGGCATGTTGTTCACGTTGCCCATGAATCCCCTTTCCATCATTCAACACGGTGGATACGTGTGGCGGAATTATGATTAAGATGACGTCAACTGATTTGAATCATAGGAGAACGACCAAAGCTGTTTGATTCAATAAATGAATCATGATTTCGAGGAGAGCGGAAAGAGGGATCACGTGAATATCAATGACTTCGATGTGCTCAATCGCATTAGCTCCATCATCAACAGCGAGTTTGGGTCAAACGATGCCGCCATCGCTCGATATCTCATCGCTCACATTAGGCGTTCGAGCGAAATCAGTGTTGCCGCAATAACCCGCGATGCATTCGTGACCCGTTCCGCTGTTCGTCGTTTCTGCAATCGATTGGGCTACCAGTCTCTTAGCGATTTGAAAGAATCATTTACTCAGTCAGTCTTTCCAAGCGACTTAAGCCATCGAGAGGAGGAATTTGGCTACGAGGAGTACAGGGCAGAGCTCGACGTTCGCATGATCGAGATGTTCGCTGAGGTTGAAAGCGGCGTGTCCGATATCGCTATTAAGCATCTTGTCGACGAAATTGATGGCCATAAAAACGTTGAAATCTGGTGCACCAATAATGTGAGCGCCAATCTCGTACGATTTCAGCAGGAAATGTTTTATGCGGGCAAGATAGTTCGCATAGTTGCTGGGGCTAACGTCGCGGAATTGAAAAACATGGGAGACGCTTCGCAGTCATTGATAATTCTCGTATCGGTCTCCGGGCTATTTGCGTCACAGGCGCGTGAGTATCTTGATTGCCGTTCGGGCAGGAAGATTCTAATTACTGCGTTTAGCAACGATGACAAATCGAGGTCTTTTGACCGTGTATATCGTCTTGGTAATGCGGGAAACGGAATTGACCGACTCGGCGTTTATTCGAAATACGCCATGACTTATTTTTTCGACTTGCTATCGTCGTGTTACTTGAGTCGCTACCCCTGCACCAAGGGGGAGCCGCTCTATGGGTCTACTTTGGCCTGGCCTGAGTAGTTGCGGCTTTACAGTTCTCTCGCCTGGAGAATGAACGTGGATAATCTGCCACTTTGGCCTTAGAGCCGCGCTAAAAGTGGGAGATAATCCACGCTCGATCGTGGCGTGGAAGCCCCGATCTCGACCTATATATAGGTGCAAATAAGCCGTTATCGAAGTTCGATCCTGAAGGTGTACTCCACTACACCAAAGTGTTACCTCGGGAAACGTCACCTCAGTATCCAAAACTATCGACCTTCATATCCAAACTCAACAAAACCGCAGGTCACGACTATATAGATACGCCCGGAACCGTGTAACTAGAGGTTTTCGTTGACAGCTTCCAAGGTTGCATCGTATTATCTTTTTCGTTCGCGGGGGCGGCGGTCCAAAAGACCAAAGGACCTGCGGATACTTGAACGATTGGGAGTTTGCCCGAGTGGTTAATGGGGACGGGCTGTAAACCCGTTGGCTCTGCCTACATAGGTTCGAATCCTATAGCTCCCACCCGTCAAGTGCCTGTATAGCTCAGTCGGTAGAGCACTTCGTTGGTAACGAAGAGGTCACCAGTTCAAGTCTGGTTGCAGGCTCCATCCGGCGGTGTAGCTCAGTTGGTTAGAGCACACGGTTCATACCCGTGGCGTCACTGGTTCGAATCCAGTCACCGCTACCATAGGTAACACGGTGGCTTCTCAATAGTATGTTGAGAGGCCACTATGGTATAAAGGCAAAGTCCCGTCCGGGGACGACCTGTTTAGAGGAGGGCTTTATGGCCAAAGAGAAGTTTGAGCGCACTAAGCCGCATGTTAACATCGGCACCATTGGTCACGTCGACCACGGCAAGACCACGCTGACCGCTGCCATCACCAAGGTTCTCTCCGAGACCGAGGGCTGCAAGGCTGACTTCACTGCGTTCGAGAACATCGACAAGGCTCCCGAGGAGCGCGAGCGCGGCATCACGATCTCCGTCTCCCACGTTGAGTACGAGACCGCTGCCCGTCACTACGCTCACGTTGACTGCCCGGGCCACGCTGACTACGTCAAGAACATGATCTCCGGTGCTGCTCAGATGGACGGCGCTATCCTGGTCATCGCCGCTACCGACGGCCCCATGGCTCAGACCCGCGAGCACATCCTGCTCGCCCGTCAGGTCGGCGTTCCCTACATCGTCGTCTTCCTGAACAAGTGCGACATGGTCGACGATGACGAGCTCATCGACCTCGTCGAGATGGAGACCCGTGAGCTCCTCTCCGAGTACGATTTCCCCGGCGACGACATCCCCGTCATCCGTGGTTCCGCTCTGGGCGCTCTCGAGGGCGACGCCAAGTGGATGGACGCTATCCGCGAGCTCATGAAGGCCGTCGACGAGTACATCCCGACGCCTGCTCGTAACAACGACCTCCCGTTCCTGATGGCCGTTGAGGACGTTATGACCATCTCCGGCCGTGGTACCGTTGCTACCGGCCGTGTCGAGCGCGGTGAGCTCAAGCTCAACGAGCCCGTCGAGATCGTCGGCATCAAGGATACCCAGAACACCGTCGTTACCGGTATCGAGATGTTCCGTAAGTCCATGGACTTCTGCGAGGCTGGCGATAACGTCGGTCTGCTGCTCCGCGGCATCAAGCGCGAGGACATCGAGCGCGGCCAGGTTCTCTGCAAGCCCGGTTCGGTTACCCCGCACACCAAGTTCACCGGTGAGATCTACGTTCTGACCAAGGAGGAGGGCGGCCGTCACACCCCGTTCTTCGATGGTTATCGTCCTCAGTTCTACTTCCGTACCACCGACGTTACCGGTACGGTCAAGCTCCCCGAGGGCACCGAGATGGCTATGCCTGGTGACCACATCACCATCGAGGGCGACCTCATCCACCCGATCGCCATGGAGGAGGGCCTGCGCTTCGCTATCCGCGAGGGTGGCCACACCGTCGGTTCGGGCATCGTCTCCACGATCATTGAGTAAATTAGCTCTTTGATATAGCTGACTTAGAGAACCCGGCACTTATATGGGTGCCGGGTTCTTTTCTGCAATGGATATTGAGCCGTTGCTGGTGTCGAGAGGATCGATAATGGTCCTGGATGCACCGTCGATTAGCTCTCGATGGCTTCATTGATGTGTTCCAAATATGAATGGATCCACCGAGAACCAATTGACTCGAGGTTTTCATTGACAGCACTTACGTGGAGCTGATAAAGTAACAACTCGTGCCCGTACGGGGCGGAAATGAAAGGTTCAGGATACATGCGTACTCTAGTTACTCTTGCGTGCACTGAGTGCAAGCGCCGCAACTATACGACCACCAAGAACAAGTCGACCATGCCTGATCGTATGGAGATTAAGAAGTATTGCCCCTGGTGCCGTCACCACACGCTGCACAAAGAGACTCGCTAGTCTCTAGTCACATACGCCAGTAGTTCAATTGGTAGAGCATCGGTCTCCAAAACCGAGTGTTGAGGGTTCGAGTCCTTCCTGGCGTGCCAGTCATTATTCCGTAAGCTCCCACTTGGGGGCTTACGGTTTACTCATGTATAAGCGCATTGCGCGGAGGTAACCCAAATGGCCAACAAGAAGAACAAGAAGAAGGCTCAGCAGCCGGCACCTGCCAACAAAGCTGCCGCCAACTCCAAGGTTGAGGCCAAGAAGGCCGTTGCCAAGAAGAACGAGAAGGCTGCGAAGTCCAAGAAGAACGAGAAGCCTGGTTTCTTCGCCCGCACCAAGAAGTATTTCGCTTCGGTCAAGTCCGAGATGAAGCGTGTCACGTGGCCCGATAAGAAGGAGCTCGTGAACTACTCGGTTGTTGTTTGCGCTTCTCTGATCGTCGTCGGCGTCGTCATCGCTCTGCTCGATGCTGGCTTTGGCGAGGCTCTTGCTCTGTTCTCTGGATTGAGGGGCTAAACCATGTCTAAGCGTTGGTACGTCGTTCACACTTACTCTGGATACGAGAACCGCGTTAAGTCCGATCTCGAGCATCGCATCGAGACTATGGGCATGCAGGACCGTATCTTTGATATCGAGATTCCTATGGAGCGCGTCACCGAGATTAAAGAGGGTGGCAAGCGTGAGACCAAGGATTCCAAGATCTTCCCGGGTTATGTCCTGGTCCGCATGGAGATGGATGACGATGCTTGGACGTGTGTTCGTAACACGCCTGGCGTCACCGGTTTCCTAGGCGGCAACGGCAAGCCCGCTCCGCTTTCCCGCGACGAGTACAACAAGATGACTCGTCGTCCCGGTAAGGGCGATTCGCCCAAGCGCACCTCGGTTGATATTGAGGTCGGTACGTCCGTCCGCGTCACCGATGGCCCGCTTACCGACTTTGATGGCAAGGTCTCCGAGGTTAACACCGAGGCTGGCAAGCTCAAGGTCACGCTGATGATCTTTGGCCGCGAGACGCCGGTCGAGCTCGACTTTAACCAGGTCGCTGTCATCGCTTAAGTTTTCGTCCGTTCGCGCGAGCGTGCTTCTTCTGTGACTGCTCATCTCAGGAGTGCTTCTAACACGTGCGTGCTTACGATATAGCAAGTACTTCACACTCGTGATTCGAAAGGAATGACCATGGCTGAGAAGAAGGTTGCCAACGTCATTAAGCTCCAGATTCCTGCTGGTGCAGCAAACCCCGCTCCTCCCGTCGGCCCCGCCCTGGGCGCTGCTGGCGTGAACATCATGCAGTTCTGCCAGGCCTTTAACGCCGAGACGCAGGACAAGAAGGGTGACATCATCCCCGTTGAGATCTCTGTCTACGAGGACAAGTCCTTCTCCTTCATCACCAAGACCCCACCGGCGGCTCACCTTATCAAGAAGGAGCTGAACCTCAAGTCTGGTTCCGCTAAGCCCCAGGCTGACAAGGTTGGTCAGCTCTCCCAGGAGCAGCTCACCAAGATCGCCGAGATCAAGATGCCGGACCTCAATGCCAACGACATTGACGCCGCCAAGAAGATCATCGCCGGTACCGCCCGTTCCATGGGCGTCACCATCGCTGAGTAGCGATTTCTTATGGTTACGGCGGGTGCTCCGACCGGGGCGCCCGTTAAATGTGTGCAATAGGGCACACGATACGATGTGGGAGGGCTCACGCCCGTTTAACCACAGGAGGTAATGCACATGGCTAAGCATGGTAAGAGCTATAACGCCGCTGCCGAGAAGATCGACCGCGCCACGCTCTACACCCCCCTTCAGGCTGCCAAGCTCATCAAGGAGCTCGACACCGCCAAGTTCGACGAGACCGTCGAGGCTCACTTCCGTCTGGGCATCGATACTCGTAAGGCTGACCAGAACATCCGTGGTTCCATCTCCCTGCCCCACGGCACCGGCAAGACCGTTCGTGTTGCCGTCTTCGCCGAGGGCGAGAAGGCCCGTGAGGCTGAGGCTGCCGGCGCCGACATCATCGGTTCCGACGAGCTCGTCGCCCAGATTCAGAAGGGCGAGATCAACTTCGACGCCGCTATCGCTACGCCGAACATGATGGCCAAGGTTGGCCGCATCGGTAAGATCCTTGGTCCCCGTGGCCTCATGCCGAACCCCAAGCTCGGCACCGTGACCATGGACGTCGCCAAGATGGTCTCCGAGCTCAAGGCTGGCCGCGTTGAGTACCGCGCCGACCGCTACGGCATCTGCCACGTGCCCCTGGGCAAGAAGTCCTTCTCTGAGCAGCAGCTCGTCGAGAACTACGCTGCCCTGTACACCGAGATTCTGCGCGTCAAGCCCTCTTCTGCTAAGGGCAAGTATGTCAAGTCCATCTCCGTGTCTTCCACCATGGGCCCTGGCGTCAAGGTCGATCCCGCTGTCCAGCGTGACTTCCTGGCTGAGTAACTGCTAGTTACTGCCTGAGTACAGCAAGCATTGCTAAAGAAACCCGGTTCTGCCTTGTGCAGGACCGGGTTTCTTGCTATCGCGTCAAAAGCACCATAAAGGGGACAGTGTCCCCTTTATGGTGGTTACCAGGGTGTTCTGGCTGTTGAAGACTCAATGGCTTCGTGGCGTTTGAGCTCGCGGCGCATGGTTTGTGAGTTGAGCCAAGCTGCTTGCCAGCCGCGGATGGGGTAGTGCGTCTGGTCGAGCTCAAACTGCGTATAGCCGCAGGCGTTGATGATCGTCGTTCCACACACATGCTGACGCTCGCGCTGAAAATCGCAACCGTAGCTTTGGTGCACATGCCCGTGCACCATGTAGTCGGGATTCCAGGATTCGAGTGCTGTGTTAAAACACTCGAATCCTCGATGCGGCAGATCGTCCAGATCACCCATACCGGCGGCGGGTGCATGGGTAAGCAGAATGTCGCACCCGCCGACCATCCTAACCTTACGCGACAGCTTACGCATGCGCTTGGACATCTCGCGTTCGGTGTACATGTTGGCGCCGTCGCGATAACGCATGGACCCGCCAAGGCCCGCAATGCGAATCCCTCGGTACGTGTACACGCTGTCCTCTACGCAGATACATCCACCCGGTGCATGACGTGCGTAGCGGTCATCGTGATTGCCGCGCACGTAGATGAGCGGTTTGTTGATGACCGTAACCAAAAACTCAAGATAGTCCGGGTCCAGATCGCCGGCGGACAAAATCAGGTCGACTCCCTCAAAGCGTTCCTTGCGAAAGCACTCCCAAAGGCATCGTTCTTCGGTATCGGCTATGGCAAGGATTTTCATAGGGCAGGTACTTTCGGCTCATCGTCGAGCTGCGGAATGGTGCCTACCACGTTGTCCGCCAGCCAATTCATCTCGACAATCTGCGTGCTCGGCAGCGGAGGGAAGCCTTCGATCTGTACCACGCCGTTCTGGCTGTGGAGCTCGCCGCCAAAGGGGTTGATGGATCCCACAACAATGCCGTTGCGGAGCAACTGCACGAGTTTGCGCGTTTGGTAGGGTAGGCCCGGAGCGTAACGGATGTCGATAACGCCGGAGCTCATGCCATACCAGTAGTTGACAGCGCGCACTTGGTTGTCGTCGCTGGTCTCGTCCCACGTGCCGTGAAGAAGGCTGCGAACGATGAGCTCGTAGTAACGGCCCCAGTTCCATACGGGCATGGCGATGCCGGTGACTTTGCCGTCGACCAAGCGGTGAAGCCCGTAGGCCGTTGGGTCTTCGAGCGACTTTGACATGTCAGCGCCGGTCATGACGCTTACGCCTTCGCGGCACATGGCTTCGGCAAGACCACCGGCGGGAACATCGCCCCAGGTGAGGATGACCTGCGCGCGCGGGTCGAGCAGCGAGGCGCCAATCGCAAAGGCGTTGATCTCGCTGAGTGCGCCCGAGGCGAAGACCGACGCGTGGTAACCGATGCGGTGGTTGTCCGCCATGCTGGCCGCAAGGGCGCCCAGCAGAAACTTGGCCTCGTACATCTTGCCAAAGTACGAACGGACGCTTTGATGGGGAAGGCCGATAGAGCAGTTGAGGAACCGAACCCGGGGATACTCAACGGCAGCCCTGAGCGTGTATTCTATCAGGCGGTGCGAGGTCGAGAAGATGACGTTTGCTCCATGTTTGACAGCCGTTTCCACGGCGGCGTAGAACACATCCGGATCGTGACAGTCCTCGAACGCCTCGGTGCGCACGATACCGCCAAAGTGCTCATCGAGATACTGACGCCCTTGGTCGTGCAGGCTGTCCCAGCTCGACGTCGCACAGGGGAACTCATGGATAAAGGCGATGCGCAGGGGGTTGGCCGTCGAGTAGACGGTCTTGCCCATAAAGAAGTTGAGCACGCCAGAGGTGGACTTGGCGGGCGTCTCCTCCTCGTCGACGCTCGGTGCTTCGACAAGATCGACCTTGTCCTCGTCATTTTTGCCGGCAATGACCAGCTCGCGCCAGATCTTGCACAGGCGGTTTACGACGATATCCGTCGGCGTATCCAGCAGGCGGTCCTGGTTGTACACATTGAGGTAGACGAGCATGGCGTCGGCGGGCGTAATGTCCAGGTGATCGCCGCCTGCGCGAAGGTAGGCACGCTTAAAGAGCAGGAAAGTGTGGCGCAGGTAGTCGACCTTTTTCTGCGGCCATTTTTCGATAAGGTTCTGACCGAGCATCTTCGCGAGCGTTTCGTAGCTTCCCTCACGCGAGAACTCGATCTCGTATAGGGGGCAGACGCGCCAAAACGCGCAGAACTCGCCGTACAGGCGGCTTTCGACGGAATCCCATGTGCCGGGGTAGAGACGGGTGACCTTGGCCGAAACCGTCGGGGCGTCTAGGAATTTGAGGACACTGACGCGTTTGTTGCCTTCTTGGACATAGAACCGATGCATGAACTCGGTGACGATGACGGGGTCGCGATAGCCCTCGGTCACCTGGATGTCGTAGAGGTTGGACCACTTGCGGGCGAACTCGGTGCTAAACGGAAGCAGGGGCATAAAGTTACACGAAAAGGCGGACTGACGGCCCTTGGTGACCGTGCCGACGACCATTTCGAGCGGAATATCCCGCAGGCCGACATTCTCTCGCTGACCTAAGGGGAGCTGAGCAACCAAGCTATCGAGGTCCGTAAGGTATGGATGCTCGCTTTGGCTAATGGCGCGTCGACGTCCTTGCTCGCCGCGCTTGCGTGCTTGACGATAGGCCTCTTCCATAATGTTGCTCCCTTAGTCGTTTAAACAACTATATGAACCATGGTACCACGAATGAAAACCACTACAAAGATGCCTGACCCCTTTGCGGTGGTTTAGGCGATGATGGGGGCGATGGCGCGGATGCAGGCGTCGGCAGCGGTGAAAGTGGTGCTGTCGTCGCTGACGATAAAGATGATCTTTCCTTTGATGCCAAAGTCGCCGATTTCGCTAAAGAGCACGTAGGGCTCTTTGTCAACGCCCGAGATGGGCGTGACGGCCGTTTTGGTTGCGCTCGTGAGCTCGTCTGCCAGCGCGTCAAGGGAAGCCCACTTAGACGTGTCCTTTACGGCAACGGGCACGGCCACGCGTCCAAAGGGCATCAAATGCACGAGCGTGTTCTTGGAGAAGATGGAGTTGGGCACAATGATGGTCTGTCCACAGGCATCCTCAATCGTTGTATGGCGCCAAGTGATGTCTTGGACCACGCCCGACACACCGCCGACCTCGATATTGTCGCCGGGCTTGATGATGCCCATAAAGGTCACTTGCATGCCGCCGATAAGGTTTGAGAGCGTGTCCTGGAAACCCAGGGAGATGGCGATGCCGCCGACGCCAAGAGCGGCGACGAGGGCGTTTGCATTAATGCCAAAACAGTTGTCGAGGATAAAGCTGCCGCCGATCATCCAGATGACGGCGCGCGCGATGTTGATGAAGATACTCGATGCCGGTAGCGGGTTATCGTCTCGGTTAAGCAGATGGTTCAGGGTCTTGGATACGACCTTGGCGGCGACGGCGGTGCCTATCGCCAAGATGACGGCCCAGATGATGTTGTGGACCCACCGTTGCTCAAAGAAATGAAGAATCGGCTCAAACAATTCCATGTAGGGAAAACCTCCTAATGATCGTCCAACCATGATACCCACCAAGAAGCCCGTCCGATCAAATTCGGACGGGCTTCTGTGCTCGATATAAGGTTTACGCGGTGGGGCTGCAAGGCCCGGCGGTGTAGCTTAGCGTCGACGCTTCCAGATAATGCCGAGAATGATGACGATGATGCCGCCGATAAGGCACGCGCCAACTACTGCCAGCGTGCGGTCTCCCGTTGCGGTGAGCTTACCGGTCGTCTTCTTGGTGATGACCTTCGTGGTCGTCGTGTCCGTCTTAGGCGAGGGCTTAGGCGTCGGGGCCGGTGTGGGCGTGGGGTCCACGGCAGCGGAGCCAAAGCTGATGGTGCCCGCGAGCGAGGCCATCTTGCTCTCCCAGCTGTTCTGCCCGATCAGCGCCCTTAGCGCTGACTCGCAGGTACCCCACTCGGTGTGCTTGGTGGCGTTTGCGAAGGTGGGGAAGTCGGTCGTGTTGGTGATGATGTAGTTGTTGGTGGCGACGGTATAGGTCTTGGCGGGGTCGAGCGTGCTGCCGTCTTTGGTGAGTGTGGCACTCACAATGCGCTTGCCCTCGGGCTGCGTCCAATCGATTGTCACGTTGATGCCGCCGAAGGAAAGGACACTGCCGGAGTCGTCGCGCCACTTGTACGTGTCTTGCGCCTCCTGCTCGGTGTGACCGGCCGCCACATAAGCCTGCTGAAGCTCGTAGCTGTCGTTGCAATCGTCGCTGATTTGTAGCGAGTGCTCGAGCGCTGCGAGGAAGTCCGCGCCGGTCATGGTCCAGGTCTCCACGGTGTTGCCGTAGGGCGAGATGGCGATGACGTTGCCGGCGGTCACGTTGCCCGCCGCGATGCCGCCGCGGATGCCGCCAGCGTTTTCGATAGCGAGGTCCGCGCCCGTCAGGTCAAGATAGGAGCTGCAAATCACGTGGCCGATGGTCTGGGCCTTGGTGGTGTCGCCCTCCTTGCTGGGACGGAAATCGGTGGTGCGCACCATTTCCCAACCATGCGTGCCTGCGGCGTCCTCGCCGTAGAAATAGTTGGTGGTGGATGTGCCGAGCACCTTGTTCGATTCGTTTTCAAAGTCCTCGTCGAGCGGCTTGATCTTGTTGCGGACGGCTTCAAGGCGGCTTTGGTAGTCGGAGCCCTTGTCGGGGTCTGCCAAAAGGTCGTTGACGTTCTTGGCGGTGCAGAGCTTCTCGTTGCTGTCGTCTGTAGGGACCGTGACCGTGTCATCGTCGGTCGTCTCGGTGCCATTCGTGTCGTATTTGTACGGAATGGAAAGCAGCCCCACCTCGGCAAAGGCGCTGCCTGCCTCGACAACGTGGATCGTCTTGCCGTCGGCTCCCGTCACCTTCTCGTTAAGGTTGATGTGCTCGTGGCCTGCGATAAGGGCATCGACGCCACGGAGTCGCGTGGCAAAGGTCTTGGCGTCGAGCGTGTGCGCGATACACACAACAACATCGCAGCCCTCCTTGCGCAGCTGCTCTGCCTCGGCATTGATGGCGTTCGCGGCACTCGAGAACGACGTGTCCGCGACCAGGTCCGCGCGCAGCGAGGATCCCAGCGACTCATCCATGGCACCCACGACGCCGACCTTGATTTTGTAGTCGAATGTGGAGTGATCCTCGCTATCCTCCCAGGTGCGATCGAGCGTCTTCGTGATGCTCGAGCTCCATACGCCGCTCGTAGACTTCGCGTTCGCGCAGAGCATGGCGAAGGGCGTACCGGTGGTGCTGTAGCCGGTCATGGTGCGGAGTTTGTCCGCGCCGTAGCTCCAGTCGTGGTTGCCTGGCGTGGTCGCGTCGTAGCCGTCGGCGTAGAAAGTGTCCATGAGCTCGGCGATGCCCTTGCCCTCGCTCATGGTGGCGAAGGACTGTCCGTGGAAGGTGTCGCCCGCATCGAGCAAAAGATCGGGGGCGTTGCCCTGGGCGCTATAAAGGACCGCCAGTCCGTCGAAGCCGACGGTGCCGGTGCCCTTGCTTGTGTTGTAGCTGTACTTGTAGCTGCCGTGGATATCGTTGGTGTGCATGACGGTCACAGAGCCGTCAATAGCGGCGGGCAGGTTCCCCGCGAAAGCGAGGCTTGGGATGCCTGCGAGCGAGCCGGCAAACAACGCGGCGGCTAACGCAAGGCGGGGGAGTCTTTTCATGGCAGTTTCCTTAGTCCTTAGCCAGAATGTCTGGTTGAATATCGGATTATCGACATAATATGCGAAAACCGCCGCAAGGGCGTCTGCCCCTTTGCGGCGGTTTTGACGTTTGCGCAGATAAAACCTACCAAAATAAACCTGTCCCTTTTTGGCAGGTTTTAGCTCAGCAGCATGCGGTCGTTGGCGAGCTCGCCGCCCGAGACCTCCTCGAACTTCTGCAGCAGGTCGGCAACGGTGAGCGACTTCTTCTCGTCGCCTGCCACGTCGTAGATTACGTGGCCCTCGTGCATCATGATCAGGCGATTGCCCAGACGGATGGCGTCGTTCATGTTATGCGTGACCATGAGCGTGGTCAGGTGGTGCTCGTCGACGATTTCCTCGGTCAGATTGAGCACCTTAGAGGCCGTCTTGGGGTCGAGCGCCGCGGTGTGCTCGTCGAGCAGCAGCAGGCGTGGCTTGGTGAGCGTGGCCATGAGCAGGGTGAGTGCCTGGCGCTGGCCACCCGAAAGCAGACCGACCTTGGCGTTGAGGCGCGTGTCCAGACCGAGGTCCAGACGCTTGAGCAGCTCAACGTACTCGTCCTTCTCGGCCTTGGTGCCGCCCCACGAACGACCGCGACGCTGGCCGC
>CAJMSL010000041.1 GCA_905216045.1 uncultured bacterium | reverse complement strand
GTTCTCCTTGTAGTTGAACTCGACCCAGCCCTTGTCACCGTTCGAGCCGGCCAGGGTTTACGGGACGCGCTCGCCCGGCTCGGTGGCGCGGACCTTGAGGAACTGTCCAGCGTGCGCATGCTTGGCGATTGCGGGCGCCTCGATGCGGAACTTGAACACCTTCTCCGAGAACTGCGTCTTCTCCAGGATCTTATACATAGAACCCCTCTCTTGTTAGGGCCGCCGAACCGTGCCTCCACGGAAATGGACGGTAGCCCGAATAAAACCGTACGTGCACAGGCGTTGTGCAGACATACGGTGCAAATTATACCCTCATGGACATGTCACTTACGTGTGTCTTCGGCGGTTGGGAGCAGGGTTTATCCACTTTGGCCTACCAAAGGGGGAGAGGTTTATTTTGGCAGGTTTTATCGGGTAAAACGGCAAAGGGGCCAGCCTCGGGTTGCAATGAGGTCGGCCCCCTTTGGGGTGCTATGTGTGTATGGCGGTGCGCGGTTTATTGCGATGCGGCCGCTGCGGCGTTTCCGCAGTTAAAACCTGCCAAAATAAACCTATCCCTAAATGATAGGTTTTAGTGCTTGCCGTTGGCGGAGGCGGCGCCGTTTACGTGATCGCGGGCGTAGATTACGCCGTGGACGATGGCCAGACCGGCGGCATCTGCGGCGCGGGCGCAGGTGTCCTGGAAATCCTCGGCCTCGCGGGCGCGCAGCTGCTTAAGCACGTAGTCGGCGACGGCCATCTTACCGGGAGGGTTGCCGATGCCGGTGCGGATGCGGCTGAAGTCGCGGCTGCCCATCTTGTCGATGATGGAGCGCAGGCCGTTGTGACCGGCATGGCCTCCGCCCACCTTGACGCGCACGTCACCGGCGGGAATGTCGAGCTCGTCGTGGATCACGAGCAGCTCCTCGGCCTTGATTTTGTACTCGCGGCAGAGTTTGGAGATGGGCCCGCCCGAGGTGTTCATGTACGACTGCGGCTTGACCAGTACAATCTGGCGCTTGCCGCCCTCTTCCTCGGGATCGTTGATGTTGATGAGCGCGACCTCGGCGCCTGCTTGGTTTTTCCAGTACGTGACGCCGGCCTGACGGGCCAGCTCGTCGATTGCTTTGAAACCAGCGTTGTGACGGGTCTCGGCATATTCCTCGCCAGGGTTGCCAAGTCCGGCAACCATGCGAATCTTAAGCGGCTGTGCAGCTGCCATGTTCATCCTTTCGTTGATTTGTCGCCTGCTATGGTGAGCGACCCTGTTGCCGCTGTCAAATGGAGGGCAATTGAGGTTATTTGAGGGCGTTTGGACGGCCGTCGAAATCGAGGCGGACAGTTAGTTCGGATACGTATAAGTTCTGAGAACTCGAATTGCTCGATTCAATGCCGATACGTTGTTTTGGAGCTTTAGTTAGTCCATATGACGCTGTTTTGAAGTCTACCCTGCCTTCAAATCGGGCGAATGGTATAGAGATAACTGCAAAACAGCCTAATTCAATGTGTCCATTTATACGTATTTGAACTAACTGTCCAGCCCTGCTCGACGGTGCACGGGTGATTCGCCGTTTAGACCGGCGCAAGGCCGATTCCGGCCCGCAGGGCGTTGAGCCAAGCGGCCTGACGCTTGCGATAGCCCTTGATACGGTATCGGAATCGGACTCCCGCGAGTCGATGCATCGTTTGGGCGAAGGCTTCGAGTGCAACAAGGTCTTTCATTTGGTCGCGATTGATAACCAGGACGTGGATGCCCATTGCCTTGAGGCCATTATTTCGATTGCCATCGTGGATGCGAGCGTTTTGAAGCTCATGCCCAATTCCGTTGTATTCGTTGTCGACTCCGGCGGCCGGGCAATATAGGTCGCAGATGGCGTAAGGGATGCCGGAGGACATGTTGACCGCAAGAGTGTCGAAGTCGATTCGATAGTTGAGTAGCAGGCCTCCCATGGGCAGGCTGCAACATCCGAATCCGCCAAAGCGCATGGGCGCTCCGAGAACGGCAAACATTAGGGATTCGGCTGGGGATGCAGATCCGGGTCGGGCGAGATTGACTGCCGTGCGAAACGAGGTATATGAGCTACTTTTGGCGAAGCGTGCGACCGCCTCGAGCTCTTCGATAGTTGTGGCGGGCTCGCATTTGTAGTGTGCCTGTTCGTAGCGGGTCTCGTTCTGTTGTTCAGTCGCCGACTGGTCGCCCAGGCAATCAAGATCGCTCGTCGCTGCGCAGTCATCGCCCTTGGGCCAGATGGCGTCATAGGCAATGGGGTATGTTGCCCCGGGGGGAAGGGAGTAGGTTCCGAGCAGTTCCATGAGTAGCATCAAGGTTTTGGCGACTGATTCATTCTTGGAACAAAGCATGGCTGTCATGGCAGGAGACGTAGCGTAGATGTCGGCCTCGACGTGCATAATTGCACCTTCAGGAAGCGGAGCGGAGAGAATATGCTGAAGAAGTCGCTTGTCGGGGCGCCTGTTGTCTTCGTTTGAAACGAGAAGATCGAGCAGTTCGGAATCATCTTCATTCCAGGCGTCGAGTATCGAAAGTGCGCCAAAGTCTATCGCGTCATTGTTGGGAATGCAGCCAGCCAAGGCCTGTGCTTGCTGTTCGCTATCAACGGAGTCCCAGGGTAGGGCAGAGTACGCCCGTCGTGCGCGACGAATTGCGCGGAGGGCGGAGAAATGTGAAATCACGGTCGTCATAGCTATAACGTACTAAGTTGGCGGCAGAATGCGACCGCCATACCGTTCTTTTCGCTCAGCGGGGCGCTGCGCGCCATGAACGGCTGGGTGTTATGAAATCGGTGGAATCGGTTGAGGGGATTGCAGGAAATTGAGCTCTGCCGCGAAGGTTGACGATAGCTACTGGACAGTTAGTTCAGATACGTATAAGACGGCGGGCGTTCGAGGCGTTTCTAAGGGCTTTCGAGGGCGATTTGAGGGTAAATATGCGGCGGTCGTACTCGAAAGCGATGAGCTTTGGGCAGTATGGCGTTCGCCGGGGAGCTCAGAAGGCTCAGAACGGCCTTTGGAGCTTTAAAAAAATACGTATCTGAACTAATTGTCCAGGGAAGGTTGTCGAGGGGTAGAAAAAGGGTCGGAAGCGAGCTTCCGACCCTTTAAAAACACCAAAGATGATGAGATGCACGCTGGACTACAGCGCGAAGTCGCCGCCGACGAGCGTGGAGACGGGCTCCTCGTGGTAAACGGCGGAGATGGCCTGAGCGAACTCCTCGGCGACCGAGATGGTCTTGATCTTGCCGCCGACCTCGACGGGAATGGCGTCGGTGACGAGGCACTCGACGATCGGGGCGTCGTTCAGACGCTCGATGGCCGGACCGGAGAAGATGCCGTGGGTGGCGCATACGTAGATGTCGCCGGCGCCCATAGCCTTGAGCTCCTTGACGTTGGCGCACAGGGTGCCTGCGGTGTCGATCATGTCGTCGTTGATGATGCAGGTCTTGCCCTTGATGTCACCGATGATGCCCATGACCTCGGCGGCGTTGTGGCGCGGACGGCCCTTGTGGGCGATGGCCAGGTCGCAGCCGAGCATGTCGGACAGCTTCTTGGCGGCCTTGGCGCGGCCCACATCGGGGGAGACGACAACCAGGTTGTCGGTGTCGAAGTGCATGTCGTTGTAGTACTGGCCAAACAGCGGCAGCGCGGACAGGTGGTTAACCGGGATATCGAAGAAGCCCTGAATCTGGCCCTGGTGCAGGTCGAGGGTGATGATGCGGTTGACGCCGGCGCGCTCGAGCAGGTTGGCGACGAGGCGGGCGGTGATGGGCTCGCGCGGGCCGGCCTTGCGGTCCTGGCGGGCATAGCCGTAGTGGGTGATAACGGCGGTGATGGAGCGGGCGGATGCGCGCTTGGCAGCGTCGGTGGCGATGAGCAGCTCCATGAGCATGTCGTTGACGTTGCCGCCGGCCACGGACTGAATCAGGAAGACGTCGGCGCCGCGGACGGTCTCGTCGTAGCGGGCGTAAATCTCACCATTGGCGAACTGCTTTAGCGTAAGGCCCGAAAGCTCGACCCCAAGGTACTCAGCGATCTTCTGAGCGAGGGGACGGTTGGAGGAACCGGAATACACGCGGATGGACTTGCGCATATTCTCCGACTTCTCGGGATCATTAATCGGCATTACCCTTCTCCTTTATATATCGAATGCCATATAGATGCCTTTTTGCATTGTAACCGCGCGACGGGGTTTATCGAGTCTTGATAACGTCTTTACCGTCAACGGACACGAACCGACCACTCATCCGGTTGCGCAGGTCACGATAGAAAAAGGAGCCGCCCCCATGGGAACAGCTCCTTAGATGCTTGGTAAAACGTTATACCTCGTCGTCCTCGTGCAGACGGCGGCGATAATCGGCGGCCCAGCCCTCAATGTTTACCTGACGGGCACGACCCAGGCCGAGTGCGTCTGCCGGGACCGGCTCGGTGATGACGGAGCCGGCGGCCACGAGCGCGCCGTCGCCGATCTGGGCGGGCGCGACCATCATGGTGTCGGAACCGATGAAGGCGTCCTTGCCGATGACGGTCTTGTGCTTGTGCACGCCGTCGTAGTTGCAGGTGATGGAGCCTGCGCCCACGTTGACGCCGGAGCCCATGGTAGTGTCGCCGATGTAGGACAGGTGCGGCACCTTGGAGCCCTCGCCGATCGTGGACTTCTTGATCTCCACGTGCGTGCCGGCCTTGGAGCCGTCGAGCATGTGGGTGCCCGGGCGCAGGTAGGCGCGCGGGCCGCAGTCGACGCCGTTCTCGATGACGGCCTCGATGGCGATAGTCTCATCGATGGTGCAGCCGCTGCCGACGGTGGTGTCGGTGAGGCGGCTGTTGGGGCCGAGCTGGCACTCCTCGCCCACGGTGACGTGGCCGATCAGGTGCGTCTGCGGCCACACGACGGTGTCGCGGCCGATGGTGGCATCGGGGCCGATCCAGGCCTGCGTGGGATCGATGAACGTGACGCCCTCGGCCATCCAGTGCTCGTTGATGCGGTCGCGCGCGATAGCGGTGAGCTGCGCGAGCTGAATGCGGCTGTTGACGCCCAGGCCGTCGCGGTAGTCATCGCAGTGGAAGATGGAGACCGCCTGGCCGTGACCCTTGAGGATTTCGAGCATGTCGGGCAGGTAGTACTCGGACTGCGCGTTGTCGTTGCCGCTCTCGTTTATGTGGGCGGCGAGCTGCGCGCCGTCAAAGGCGTAGCAGCCGGCGTTGCACTCCAGCAGCGTGGCGGCCTGCTCGGGCGTGCAGTCCTTCTGCTCGATGATGCGCTCGATCTGGCCGTCGGCGCCCAGCTTGATGCGGCCGTAGCCGAAGGGGTCGGGCGGGGTCATGGTCATGACGGTGCAGGCGAGCTCGCCGGTAGCGACGGTCTGTGCGAACTTGGCGACGGTGTCGGCGGTGATGAGCGGCAGGTCGCCGTTGAGCACGACGACGGGGCCTTGCGTGATGCCGCAGGCCTCGAGCGCGACCTTCACGGCGTGACCGGTGCCCAGGCGCTCGGTCTGCTCGACGCACTCGACCTTGGTGGCGCTGCTGGCGTAGGCGCCGTCGATGAGGGCGCGCATCTCGTCGGCGTGGCTGCCGATGACGACCACGACGCGGCCGCAGCCGGCCTTGATGGTGGCGTCGACGATCCACTGGACCATGGGCTTGCCCAGGATCTTGTGCGAAACCTTGCAGTGGTTCGACTTCATGCGGGTGCCCTCGCCGGCAGCGAGGATAATTGCGGTTGCGTCCATGTGATCTCCTGTTACGTTATAGAGACGTGTGTTTGGAAACGATACACGGCGCAATATGATACCGCAGGCATATGTTGAGCGCGTAACGATTGATGCGTGAGGGCCGATGTCGGTGCCGACGGCGTGACGTTTGTGCTGCTTGCGTGCGGCGTTGGCGGTGCTGCGGAGCTATCGTTTGAGCGAGGGGACGGGGGTGCCCGTGGACAACATACAAGAGGAGTTTGGCGGCGAGCCCGTCGCGGCGTTCTCGATGTCGCATCCGGCTGTGCCGGCACTCTATATAGTGCTGACGCTGGGGCTCACCATGTTCTCGATGCAGCCGGTGCTGATTGCGCTGTCACTTGCGGGCGGGCTGGCGTATGGATTTGCGACGCGTGGGGCTGCCCGCACGCCGGGCGCACTCCGCTGGCAGTTGCCGGTGATTTTGATTATCGCGCTGGTCAATCCGCTGTTTAGCGCCTCGGGCTCGACGGAGCTGTTCCGTATTGGCATGCGCGCGGTGTATCTGGAAAGCATGGTATACGGCCTGTGCATGGGCGGGCTGTTTGTGGCGAGCGTGCTGTGGTTTGAGGCCGCGGCGTCGATGCTCGAATACGACAAGGTGCTCGCGCTGCTGGGCAATGCCGTACCGGTGATTGCGCTCATGATCTCGATGTGCATGAGGCTTATCCCGCAGTTTTTACGCCGCGGTCGTACGGTGCTGGCGGTGCAGGATGCGATTGATGTGCCGGGCCGCGCGCCCACCGATCCCGTGCGATCGCGCCTGCGGGCGTCGAGCGTGTTGATGGGCTGGGGCATGGAAGATTCGCTGGAGCGCGCGGACGCGATGCGCTCGCGCGGGTGGGGTGCCGCGACACGTCGTACGACGTATGCGCGGTATCGACTGGGGCGCAGCGACGTTGCCGCGCTGGTCGGGCTCGCGCTGTTTGGTGCTGCCGCGGTGGCCGTGGCGGCGACCGCGACGACGCAGTATTCGTTTTATCCGCAGCTCTCGGTGCCGGCGCCGTGGCTGGGCTATGTCGTGTACGCTGCCTGGATGATGCTGCCTTGCGCGTTGCACGCGATTGATGAGAAGAGGTTTGGCTGATGGCTCGGTTGGATAGGAGCTCGGCGGCGGGTGTGGCATATGGCTCGGCCGCGCCGGCGATTGAGGTGCGGAGCCTGAGCTTTGCCTACCCCGATGCTGATGCTGCGGTGCTCGAGGGGCTCGACTGGTCTGTTCCCCAAGGTGCATTTGCGCTGCTTGTTGGCGGTACCGGATCGGGTAAGTCGACGCTGCTGTCGCTGCTCAAGCCCGAGATCGCTCCAGCGGGCGAGCGCACTGGCGAACTGCGCGTGCTGGGCGAGAACGTTGCCGACATGGACGTGCGGGTATCGGCGGAGCGCGTGGGTTATGTGTTTCAGGATCCCGAGAACCAGATTGTGTGCGAGACCGTGTGGCACGAGATGGCGTTTGGCCTAGAGAATCTGGGTGTGTCGCGCGACGAGATGCGCCGCCGTGTTGCCGAGACCAGCTATTTCTTTGGTCTGGAGGACTGGCTTCACCGCGATACTGACACGCTTTCGGGAGGTCGCAAGCAGCTGCTGCCGCTTGCCGCCGTCCTGGCGCTGCGTCCGCGTGTGCTGCTGCTCGACGAGCCCACGTCTCAGCTCGATCCCGTTGCCGAGAAGAATTTCCTGCACGCGCTGTTTCGTGTGAACCGCGAGCTGGGCTGCACGGTTGTTGTGGCGACGCATCAGCCGCGCCCAATGCTCGAATACGCGACGTGTGCGTACCGGATTGAGGATGGCCGCGTGCACGAGGCGGCGGATATGGCTTCTTTGGTACGCCGAGAATCGCTGTTTTCCGATGACACGTTGGGGTGGGGTGCCATCCGATGTGCAAAAAACGGAGTATTCAGCAGGCGTGAGGACAATTTGGGCTCTCTGGAGCCGCCCGGGGACGTATCGAGCGCGAAAAAAGTTTGGAATTGGACAAATCGTCCGAATTTGTGGCGCAAACGTCGCTCGAGAACGGCTTGGAAGCCTTCTCGCGCACGGATGGAAGCAGAATACTCCAAAAAATGCACGCTGGGTCGGCTACCACCCTGTCGGAAGGTTGGTTTCGCTACGATCGGGCGTCCGGCTGGGTGCTGCGTGGGCTCGATGCGTCGTTTTCGGCAGGTGCGGTGCATGCGGTTGTTGGCGGCAACGGTTGCGGCAAGTCGACAATGCTTTCGGTGCTGGCCAAGACGGTCAAGTTGCAGCGTGGTCGTATGGTGCGCGCGGCGGCCTCGGCTGCACTGCTGCCTCAGAATCCCAAGGCGTTGCTGGTTGCCGAGACGGTGCGCGATGAGCTGATGGAATGGGCTTCGACCTGCGGATATGACGAGGCTGTGGCGCGGGAGCGCGCGGCGAGCCTGGGGCTGTCGGGCTTGGATGGACGCCACCCGTACGATCTTTCGGGCGGGCAGCGTCAACTGCTTGCATTGGCAAAACTGCTGCTAATCGGCCCCGAACTACTATTGCTCGATGAGCCCACCAAGGGTTTGGACCTGACCAGCCGCCGCATCATTGCCCGCGCTCTGCGTGACCATGCAGAGGCTGGCGGCACCGTCATCATGGCCACGCACGACCTGGATTTTGCCGAGCAGGTTGCCGATGACATTGCCATGATATTCGACGGTGAGATTGCCTGCATGGAGCCGCCGACCGACTTTTTTGCCGACAACGTGTTCTACAGGGCGTGATGGGATGACGGATTATCGCGTCTCGCGCCTACTAGCAAAACTGGAGATCCCACTGCTGCTGGCGGTGCCGGCGGTAATGGCCGCGGCGTTGCTGGCGGGCGTTGAGCAGGCGGCGCTTGCCATGCTTGTCGTGGTGGCGCTGGTGCTTGCGTTGTTCTTTGCGGGCTACGAGGCGTCGCGACCGGGCCTGCGCCAGATTATGCCAACGCTGGTTTTGGCGGCGTTGGCCGCGGCGGGGCGCATCTTGTTTGGCCCCATTCCCGACTTTAAACCTGTGAGCGCCATTGCCATTATCGCCGGGGCGACGCTCGGTCGTCGTAACGGCTTTATGGTCGGTGCGCTGGCGGCGCTGACCAGCAACTTCTTTTTTGGACAGGGCATGTGGACGCCATGGCAGATGTATGCCTGGGGTCTGGTTGGCTATGTTGGCGGCGCGCTGGCGCATGCGGGCGCGTTCGACCGTGCGGATGGAACCGTGCGCATGCCGGCGCTGATGGCGTACGGCTTTGCATCGGGCCTGCTCTACGGCGTGGTAATCAACGCCTACGACATCATCGGTTTTGTGCAGCCGCTCACGTGGGCGGGAGCCGTGGCGCGTCTTGCCACGGCAGTGCCGTTCGATATCACACACGGCCTCGCGACCTGCGTGTTTTTGGCCGCTCTGTACAAGCCCTGGTGTCGCCGCATCAACCGCGTCGTCGTGAAATACGGACTGTAGGGCATTTCGCGTTCCCTCACGAACTTGCGGTGGAATAGTTCTCGTTTTTGGCAATTTGCTGCCCAAACAGGAACTATTCCACCGCAACTTATAGGGGGAGAGGGGTCACATGATCTGTTTTCCTCTGTCTCCCAGGAAATTACTTGGGGCTAGAGCTCTAGCGTGAGGGTGACGGGGCAGTGGGCGCTGCCAAAGATGTCGCCGCGGATGCCGGTGTCGCGTACGTTGTCGGCGATTGCGTCGCTTACCAGGAAGTAGTCGATGCGCCAGCCTGCGTTGTTCTTGCGGGCATTAAAGCGGTAGCTCCACCAGCTGTAGACGCCCTCGACGTCCGGATTTGCCGCGCGCCAGGTATCGGTAAAGCCGGCGTTGAGCAGCTCGGTAAACTTGCCGCGCTCCTCGTCCGAAAAGCCTGCGTTGCCGCGGTTGGACTTGGGGTTCTTAAGGTCGATCTCCTCATGCGCCACGTTAAAGTCGCCGCAGGTTACGACGGGCTTACCGGTCTCGCGCTCGAGCGCGTTCAAAAAGCCGCGGTAGGCATCGTCCCAGGCCATGCGCACGTCGATACGGGCGAGTTCGTTTTGCGCGTTGGGAGTGTAGACATCCACAAACCAGAACTTGTCGAACTCCAGCGCGCAGACGCGGCCCTCGGTCGCGGCTTGGGCGACGAGCTCGGCCGCCTCGCCCTCGCCGGCGTAGGGCAGCAGCGCATCGGCGCGCAGTACGCGCAGCGGTTTCTGGCGGCTAAAGACCGCGGTGCCCGAGTAGCCCTTGCGCTCGGCGTAGCTCCAGGTTTGGTGATAGCCGGCCAGGTCGATATCGACCTGGCCCTCCTGCAGCTTGGTCTCTTGCAGCGCCAGGATATCGACGTCGAGTTCTTGCGCGATCTGGATAAAGCTCGGGTCCTTTTTAAGCACGGCGCGCAGGCCGTTGACGTTCCACGAGGCAAAGGTGTAAGTCTGAGGCATGGTGTCCTTTCGACGGGGTTGGCGGGCTTAAGATTAACGCAACAGAGGCGGGGCAGGCCCCGCGAGCGACGGAGCAATCGCAGCCGCTCCGGCGGCACAGATGGAGGACATATATGACGCAGGCGATAACGGACTCCAAACAGGCCTCCGCCGCGCTGGCGGAGCTGTTCGGCACCCACAAGCGCGTGGTCTTCTTTGGCGGCGCGGGCGTTTCCACGGAGAGTGGCATCCCCGATTTCCGCAGCGTGGACGGCCTGTATCACCAACAGTTTGCCTACCCGCCCGAGACCATGCTCTCGCATAGCTTTTACGAGGTGCACCCGGCCGAGTTCTTCGACTTCTACCGCACCAAGATGATCGCGCTTGGCGCCAAGCCCAACCGCTGCCACACCAAGCTGGCCGAGCTGGAGCGCGCCGGCAAGCTAAATGCCGTGGTGACGCAAAACATTGACGGCCTGCATCAGATGGCCGGCTCACAGCGCGTGTTCGAGCTGCACGGATCGGTCCATCGCAACATTTGCCAGTCGTGCGGCGCGGTCTATAGCGCCGAGTGGATTTGCTCGCGCGAGCACGAGGACGCCGCGGGCGTGCCCGTGTGCCCCGCGTGCGGCGGGCGCATTAAGCCCGATGTGGTGCTCTACGAGGAGCCGCTCGATGAGCATGTGCTGACCGGCGCCGTTGCCGCCATCGCCGCGGCCGATGCCCTCATTGTGGGCGGGACCTCGCTCGTGGTGTATCCGGCGGCGGGCCTTACGCGTTACTTTACCGGCGATACGCTGGCCATTTGCAATCTTGCTCCCACCGATCAGGATGCAAATGCCGACCTGCTGATTTCTTGCGACATCGCTGCCGCGTTTGCGTTCTAGCCCGTGTGCGCGGATACAATAGAAAGACTGAGTGCAAAGCGACCCCGCCGCCAGCTCCCCAAGCTCGGCGGCGTGGGCATTTTAGGAGGATGTTCATGGCGAACGACAGCAAGACATGGCGGTGCGGAAAGTATGAGCTCAGCTTTGACCGTCCGCGCATCATGGGCGTCCTCAACGTGACGCCCGATTCGTTTAGCGATGGCGGGGAGCACTTCGACCCGGATGCCGCCATCGAGTACGGCCTGGCGATGCTCGACGCCGGCGCCGACATCATCGACGTGGGCGGCGAGTCCACGCGCCCCGGCTTTACCCCGGTCAACCCCGACGAGGAGGCTCGCCGCGTGCTGCCCGTGGTGCGCGCGCTGGCCAAGGAGGGCGCCATCGTCTCGATCGACACGCGTCATGTGGCGGTTGCCAAGGCGGCCGTGCGCTGCGGCGCCTCGATCGTCAACGACGTGACCGGCTTCACCGATCCCAAGATGGTCGAGTTTGTTAAGACGAGCACCTGCGGCGTCATCGTGATGCATGCCGGCGAGGTCGCCGCGCCCACCCGCACGCACGCAACGGTGCAGCTCGATACCTCGGCAGCGGCGTTTGTTGCCGAGAAGGCGCGCGAGGCGGCTGCCGAGGCTGCGCGTGAGGCCGAGAAGCCGGCTCGCCGCCGTCGCGGCAAGTTGCTGGGTGAGCCTAAGTCGGAGGCCAAGCTTCCGGGCGGCGTGGTGCAGCCCTCGTTGCCGTTTGGCGAACCGGAGCCCACGTCCGAGCCTGCAAGCGAGCAGGAGACGCCCGACGCCGAACAGACTGCTGCCGCCGAGACCGTCGCGCCCGCGCCCGCAGCCACCGAGGCCGCATCGGAGTCCAATGACCGCCTGGCCGCCATGATGCGCCGCCGCGCCCGCCGCGAGGAGGCCTACGTGCCCACCTCGCAGCTCCGCCGCTTCACCCTGCCCGATTCGGCGCCCATCATGCGCCGCGTTATGGGCTTTCTGTCCGACCAGGCCCGCACGCTCATCCATGCCGGCGTGTCGCGCGACCGCATCTGCATCGATCCTGGCCCGGGCTTTGGTAAGTCGGCTAACGAGGACATCGTCATCCAGCGCGAGACTGCCAAGATGGCGTCACTGGGCTATCCGCTCATGTGCGCCGTGTCGCGCAAGCGCTTTGTGGGCGCCGTCTCGGGCGTGACCGAGGCCGCCGAGCGCGATGCCGCCACGTTTGGCGTGTGCCTGGGCGCCATCCAGGCCGGCGCCAACATCGTGCGCGTGCACGACGCCGCGGGTTTTGCGCAGTTCCTGAACGGTTACTGGGCGGTTGCCAAGCCGCAGCCGCGCCGCGCGTTTGTGGCCGTGGGCTCCAACCTGGGGCATCGCTGCGACAACATCCGCGCCGCACGCGAGATGATCGCCGAGATTCCACTCACCTGCGTGTCTAACTCCTCCAAGATTTACGAGAGCGAGCCGGCCTACGAGACGCGCCAGGACGCGTTTGCCAACGCCGTCATCGAGATTAGGACCGAGCTGGCGCCGCTGGTGCTGCTCGACGAGCTCATGAAGATCGAGGCCGAGCTGGGGCGCGACCGCTCCAAAAAGGCCAAGGCCAACGGTCCGCGCACCATCGACCTGGACCTGCTGTGGATGGACGGCGAGACCCACGGCGGCAAAAAGCTGCGCCTGCCGCATCCGCTGATCGGCGAGCGCGATTTTGTGCTGGTGCCGCTCGAGGACCTGATGCACGACCCGGCGCGGTTCTTCCGCTACAACGGCGTCGAGGTCAAGGAGCCCGAGGATCGCGTGGGCCATATCGTGGGCGAATTGGGGCGTATGTAGATGATTGAGATGAACGCTGTAGCCGCTGGCACTGAGCTCGACGCCGCGCGCGATGCGGGCCGCGAGGGTGCGTCCGCGGGCTGGTGCGCGTGGAACGCGGGCGATGTATCGCTGACGTTTTCGCTGGTCGTGCGTCCGGACGTGAACATGCACGCCTTCCACGGCCTGCCGTTTGTGGCCGCGAA
>CAJMSL010000040.1 GCA_905216045.1 uncultured bacterium | reverse complement strand
TGGCGATGCGCGCCGCGACGGTGGGCTCCACGGAGTGCTTGATGGCCTCGATGGCGGCTGCGTCCAGAGTGCCCGAGTTCATATAGACCTTGGCGGAGCGCACGGCGGGGCGCTCGCCCTGGCTGATGAGCTGCACGCACTCGCTGGCGGAGTCGGCGCGCTGGTCAAACTGGCCAGGCAGGAATTCGACGGCAAAGACGGCGCCATCGCTTGCGGGGAGTTCGTCGTAGGTCACATCGACCTGGGGCTCGCTAAAGACGGTCGGCACGCAGGAGCGGAAAAGCTCCTCGTCGATGCCCTCGACGTCGTAGCGATTGATGATCCTCAGGGCCTCGATGCCCTTGATGCCGAGAATTTCGGTCAGCTCGCCCTTGAGCTGCTGAGCCTCGACGTCGAACCCGGGTTTCTTCTCCACGTAGATACGAGAGACCATTGGTTCCTGCCTTCCTGATCGGTTGGGCGTACGGTACGGTATGCGGCAGCGGTCGGTTTACGGGGCAAGCCTCGGGTCGCCTTGAGCCACATGTTTGTAAACGTCACTATGATACGACAGCTCGCGGCGCGTTGAGGACGGCGAGGGTGCTACAGTGAAGCGCAAACAAGAGAAAGGCATCACATGGCATTCGTTTCACTCGCCATCATCGCGCTCGTGGCCTTTGCAAGCCCCTTCATCGCCTCGGCGATTCCCGGGAAACCCGTTCCCGAGACGGTCTTTTTGCTCGTGTTCGGCGCGGTGCTGGGACCCCATATGCTCGACATTATCCATGTAGATGCCGAGGTCTCGCTCGTGTCCGAGCTCGGCCTGGCCTTTTTGTTCCTGCTTGCCGGCTTTGAGATCGACCCCAAGAGCATCACGGGTGTGGAGGGGCGCTACGGCTTGGCGACATGGGTCGTCACGTTTGGTATCGCCTGGCTTGCCGTGCGCTTTACCCCGTGGTTCTCGGTCAGTCATTTCGACGGTATCGCCGTGACGCTTGCCCTTACTTCCACGGCGCTCGGTACGCTTGTGCCCATCATGCGCGAGCGCTCGCTCACCGGCACGCGTGTGGGCGACTCGATTCTCGCGTATGGCACTTGGGGCGAGCTCGGTCCCGTGCTCGCCATGTCGGTGCTGCTGTCTGCCCGCACCGGCATCCAGACGCTTGTAATTCTTGGCCTGTTTGCTGTGGTCTGCGTGCTGCTGGCCGCGGTTCCAAGTCGTTCCAGGCGCGTCGGCAGCCGCTTCTTTTCGTTTGTCGAGGAACGCGCCGACACCACGTCGCAGACCTTCGTGCGCCTGACGGTGCTCATCCTGGTCACGCTCGTGGCGGTCTCGGCCATCTTTGACCTCGACATCGTGTTGGGTTCTTTTGCCGCCGGCTTTGTCCTGCGCTATATCATCCCCGAGGGTAACCATACGCTCGAGACCAAGCTCGACGGCCTGGCCTACGGCTTTTTGATTCCGGTGTTCTTTACCGTATCGGGCGCAAAGATCGACCTGACGGCCGTGGTGTCGCGCCCGGGCTTGCTCGCGGGTTTTATCGTGGCGTTGCTGATTATTCGTGCCGTGCCCATTCTCATCTCTATGGGCATTTGTCCCGCGACGCGCGATGTGTCGGCGTATGGCCGCATTACCGTGGCCCTGTACTGCACCACGGCGCTACCGATCATCGTTGCCGTTACGAGCGTTGCCGTCAACGCGGGCGCGCTGTCGCAAGACATCGCGTCGGTTATGGTTGCCGCCGGCGCCATCACGGTGTTCTTGATGCCGCTGCTCGCGCAGCTCTTCTACCGCGTGGTGGATGCTGCGCCGGTTGCCGCCGTGGCAGAGGTTGCCGAGCATCCATCCGATGCGCTCGACATCCTGCGCGCCCATCACGACCTAGCGAGCTTGCTCGCGCGCGAGCATGAGCTGCTGACTTCGCATGGCCATGGTCGCGTATTCGAGGGCCTGCCTACGCTCGATACGATTGCCGAGCGTCTTTCCGCCGAGGCGGCGAGCGGCCACATCGATGCCCGCATCGTGGACGCGGCGCATCTTCTTGCCGATAAGACCTTTGGGGACGAGGTCGACCCGTCCGAGCTGACCCCGCGCGAGCGTCGCCGCCTGGAGCGCGCCAAGCTCGCCGTGCGCGAATACCGCCGCCGCATGCTGGAGCTCTATGCAAGAGAAGAAGCCGAGGACGACGACGGCAAGTAGCGAGGCAGCCCTTCGGAGAGACCAGGGACGGATGAAGCCTCTGGCGGAAAGTACATTCCGGTTTGAAGGCTCGGAATGGGACACGTTTTCCGGAACAAGGCCCTTTGGAAAGTGCACCCCATTCTGAGCCGAAAATCTGGGATGCAGTTTCCTTTTCGAACAGAAGAAGGCGCGCTGCCTGCTATTGATGCAGGCAGCGCGCCTCTTGCATAAAGCTCTACTGAGGTTTGAAATTAGCCCGCTATGTAGATAAGGAAACCTTAATTCCCAATACTTCAAATTCTGAAATTAGACAATGCATTTCTTGAGTCTTAATTGCAAATATCGGATTAATTCGAAATAATGAAAGACGATTAAGCTATTTGATTTCAAAGGAGCGATGAAGCGATGACGTACAAGACGCTCGAAAAACTCTTTTATGCAGATTCAAGCTCCGATCGTTATGCTTGCCATGACGAGCTGCTGCGCGAGCGCCTTACTGCCGACGGCACGGTGCGGACTGGAATTTACCTTGAGCATGGTGAACTGTTCGCTTGTGTTCCTTTGAGCCTGTCCGTTGCTAGCGAGCGGATCCTCAGAAAAGAGCGAAAGATTTCCAACCTGTGGAACAGCTTGCCTTATGTGGCTTTGGGGGCCTCGATTCGTTCGCTGGTGCTTGAGGAGGTTGTTTTCAGCAACGAGATGGAGGGTGTGCACAGCACACGGCGCCAGATTGAAGCGGCGCTGGAGTCTGCGGTGGATGCCGCGGCCGAACTATGCGGTGCCGCCGAAAAGGAGCACACTCCTTTTATTGAATTTGCTCGCCTCTATCTTCAGCTGGTGGATGGTTCAAGTCGTCCCGGCTAACCCGAGGATATCCGCGAGATTTTCGATGCCGTCACTAAGGGCGTGCTTGACCCGAAGGACCGTCCGGATGGCAAGATGTTCCGTTTGGGTCCCGTTGTGATTGAGAACAGTCGGGGCAAGATTCTCCATCAGGGTGTTTCCTCGGAGCCCGAAATCATTGTCCTTCTTGGCAAGATGATAGAGTTGGGCAATCGCGAAGATGTCCCAAGTCTCTATGCAGCCTCAATCTGCCATTTTCTCTTTGAGTACATTCACCCCTTCTATGACGGTAACGGGAGAACGGGGAGATATCTTCTCGCGTTGAGCCTGAACGAGACGTTGTCGCAGCCCACGGTGTTGTCGCTCTCCAGGACGATTGCTGAGAATAAAACCGCATATTACAAGGCGTTTGACGTGGTGGAGAGGCCCCTTAACGGCAGCGAGGCTACTCCGTTTGTTGCAATGATTCTTGATTTGGTCGAGCAAGCGCAAGATGCCGTTCTGGGCGATTTGGCCGAAAAGCGCGTACAACTCGATGATCTTAAGCGGGCAATCGATGAACTCGACGATACGTTTACCGAAAGGGCAAAAGATATTCTGTTTTATGCGGCGCAGATGCATATCTTCGGTGCCTTTGGCGAATCTACGCTTGATGGTGTGTCGGGCTATCTCGATGTGACAAAGCCGACAGCGAGTAGGTCATTGTCGAGCCTAATCGCTGCCGGATATTTAGAAAAGGTATCCGCAAGGCCGCTCGTGTGCAGGATGACGGAGGCGGGACTTAATCTGCTCGGACTAGAGTGAGCTCGGTTGTTAAACGAATGGGCGCTCAAAGGGCTTGCCAACTATTCCTTTACAGCGCGAAGCTGCTCTTGTCCCATTGAAGTGCCTTTGAGGCCTCCCAATGGACTCTCGTATCAAGCAGATGAGATTACGATTCAATTTCGTTCGACACGTACGCCGTGAGTTCATTGTCTAAGGCCTTCAAAGAGTCTTTGATTTCCCGCCTGCGCGCGCGAGCCTGTTCTATTTTTGCGTCACATTCTCGTTTCGCTTTGAATTCGAATGGACTGAAGAAGGAACGTCTGCTCTTAAGCTCTCGAAGTTCGTTCCCCAAACGGTCAAATTCATCTTCGAGCGCTTGTTTTTGCGACTTTTTAACAGGATTATCTAACCAATATTTGGCTTGGAGCTCTGCTTCTTTTTCAGCGCGCTCACGTTCCTTCTTCTTCTCGGGGTCGTATTCGTCACGCTTTGCCATGTCCTTCTCTAACTGTTCTCTCCGAAGCTGTTTTGCCTCATCGCCAAGGAAAAAGCCGTCGTTTGTTATTTGCCCGCTGGAGTACTGGCTGTAGTATCGGCGATTTGTTCGAACTTTGATACATAGCTCCTCGAGAGTGCACAATATGCCCCAGCATCTTAAGAGCATCTCGTCTGTGGCAGTGCCTTGTTTGGTGACTTTATTGTCAAAGAGGTCGATAGCTAAGCGAGTCGCTTCTATGCAACTATCATACGCATTTATGCATAGATTAAGAGCTTCTTCTTCGTTGTCATAGTCGAAATCACCTGTCCCGTAGTAATCAAATACACGGACCTTGTTCCACCGTTCCGACCATGTGGAGCAGCCGTTGACCGCAGAGTTTAGGATCGTGATTGCAGCATTGTAATACATTGATGAAATGTTGCGCGCTGCAAGACCGGAAAGGTCTTCGGTAAAGGCGTCGAGGAGCTCTTCGATATTCTCGGGTATCTCGGCACTCTCCCCCTGCTCTTTGCCGAGCCTCTTTACGGCAGCCGTTTGTAATTCGCACACGGCCTCTATATTTTTCCATTGGAGTTCACGCGACTGTAGGTGACGAATGAGCCCCGATTGAATTAACTCTAGATTCTTCGAATTCGGTAGATTTGCAAGTTTCTGGCAGAAATAGTCTATCTCAGAGTTTGCGATAGCTCGCAAATGCTCAATGAAACCTATCGCTATGTTTAGCGCTGAGTTTATCTCATCAAAATCTGATGGGGCTCGATTTAGCAGCTTTAGCATATTAATGCATGCTGCATTTGATTCCGACAAGCGATCGTTGTCAAACGTGAGCTGCCAGTCTATCGCTTTTGCCTTTATCGACCATGCCTCGGCGTTCTTAAGATCAATCTCGAGGGCCATGGAGGCATATTTTTCAGCATCAGCGTTGTTATCTGCTTTTTGAGCGGTTCTGGCCAGGGCGAGATATCGATCGACATCTTCAGTGCGGTCTGTTTTCACTGTGCCTTCGACTTGGACAACACCTTCGACCATCATTTTCTTTGCGGTTTCAAGCGTGTATTTCATTCCGCAGCTTTGACAGACGAAAAAGTCTCCATCTTTGATTATCTCTGTGCTACCGCAGAGCTCGCATTGCAGCGCTTTCATTTCGATTGCTCCATTTCATACCCCTTGCTGTTCATTTCCCGTATTAGTTTCTGCTTTATCTCAAAAACGTCATCCTTGTAAGGGAGATATAAGATGCCGTTTATATCGGACGGTTTTTCTATTGGCGGGTCGGCTTCTTTGAGAAGGATCGCGGTCCTAGACCTGCCGAATTTCATCAGTAGCATCCCAAGCTCCAAAACTACGTTCTGGCGAGCTCTTGGCTGCGGTCGATCCTGTTCATTCTTTGGATAGCCTATATCGTCCGGGGTCATAAGTACTATCCCGTAATTAGCGCAAGGGATGTATTCCATTAGTTGTTCGATTACTGTCCGGCCCCCTATAGGCTGGTTATCGAGAAAAATAGGCTCGAGATTTAGCTCTTCGAGAAGACGTTGGAGTTGGTTTCGTGCGGTTTTATCGTGGCCGTAAACAACGAAAACTTTCTTGTTTGGTTCATCAATGATTTCATGTTCGATGGCTTTTCGGACCTGATCAGCGTTATTTCCTTGACAAAAGAAGCCGCCGCTGTCGTAGACATATACGGCTGTTCCACTTTCGAGCTTTATTCGATAGCCGATAGTTTTGTATCTCTGGGTCTTTTTTACCGGAATTTCTTTTGAAATAAGAAGCGAGATTAATTTATCCTTATCGATCATTAGCTGTCCTTGTTTGCTTTAACCAGTGCTGCTCTTTGCCTTATCAACGAAGTCATGCGCAATATTTTCGAGTTCGCACCTTCGATATCGTTTGATTCGATTGATTGCGATAGATCACGAAGTGCGCTCGATATTTCATCTTCAACTTGAGCGCTTGCTTCACAACTGGCGGGGTCGGCAAAGCTTGAAGTTTCCAAGAGGCTGGTCATTGATGCGCGCAACTCTGAAGGTGATTCATCTAGAAGCAGTCTTAGCTGAAAATCAAGGTTCTGCATGGATTGCGATTTGCTTGAAACTTGGTCTTCAACAGTAGATGCGTGAGATTCGGAAGCGCCTGTTGCGAAGAGCGTGGCTGTCGCAGCGCTTGCTAGCAGAAAACTGAGAATTGGAATTGCTGGAAGCGCCTCTGTTTTTAACGCGGACCCTAGCATGCCTAACAACAATTGGACTGTAAACGATACGCCAATAACAAGTATCTTTGAGATACCAAATATCTTAAGATTCTTTTGGGGTCCAAATAACAAGGTTGAAACCACCAGGGCGAGCATGACCAAAGAGAATGCGCTCTCAATCCAAAAGGTAGTTGAGGGTCCAAATAAAAGTACGGCCACGCTTTCGATAACTATGAAGAGGGCTACGGGGGTTGCTGCAATATATGCCTGCGTGTTCTTCATTATGACCTCCGTGCTCCGCATTCGGGACAGAATTTCTCGGTTCCAGAGAAGCGATATCCACACTCGGAACAGAACTTTGCAGCACTTTGCTGCGAATTGGTATCCGTAGGGATGGGCTGCGTCGCAGACGTGCCAGTCGCTTGTGAGAGTGCATCGGTCATAACTGACCCCATGGTCCCGCCGACACCGGCCATTACGCCCAGACCAATTCCCATGTTTGCGTATTCGCCAGTCGCTTCGTTTTGGGCTATCTTTTCGGCAACATCGAAGCTGCGTTCCTGTTGATAGGTATAGCCCTCGATTTGCCGTTTTTCTGCGCGTGCTTTCGCGGAGATTACGGTGCGCTGCGCCGCAGTTTCTTGTTCGATAATGCTGACATGTTGTTTTATCTGTGCTTCGCGGACTTCGGCATATTGCGTGAAATGGAGGTCCATAAACTTCTCGTATACCGGATCGCCTTCGGGTTTGACGATGGCGGTGACTAGCATTTGCGTTAATGAGAGGCCGTATGCGGCAAAGTCGGGAAGTAGCTTGGTCTTAAGCGAGTCGGATAACTCTTCAAGGTGTGCATCAAGTTCGAAAATGGAGAGTTTTTGTTCGGTAATTACTTGTGCAAGATGAGTTTTTATTCGAGTTTGTAGGAAAGCTTTGAAATAATTGATCAGCTTGTCCTGGGAGAGCAAAGCTTCGGTTCCAACAAGCTTGAGAAGGAGCCTGCGGGGCTCTTTTACAGCAAGAGCCATCTCTCCGGACGCCCCGAGCGAGAGCGGAAATCCATAAGTCGGTTCCATGAACTGAATCTTGGAATTGGTTCCCCAACGGATGCCCATCTGCTCGATGAGGTTAACAAAGTAGACCTCTGAGTGAAACGGGCTGACACCACCGGTCGTTATCTTCGAAATGCCATTCAGTAATGGTAGATTTTGAGTCTCAAGTTCATGCCTGCCTGGTCCAAACGAATCCAGGGCCTGTCCATTAAGGAAGAAAATTGCTTCTTGGGTCTCGTGAACAATGAGTTGCGAGCCTGTATTGAAGTCTTCTGAGGGGTGTTTCCAGATAAAAGTTCGGTTATTGCCCTCATATTTGATGACATCCGTGATGCTCATAGTCACCTTGTTTCTATGGTTAGTAATTTTGATTTGCTAAGATAACCGTCGTTGCTACGACGGCAAAAGTGGTGCTGAGGCCCAGGCGAAGGATGTCGCCGGGGTACAGCTGGGCGGGTGCTCCGGAGCTGATGTCGAGTTCGTTGTTGTCGGCTGTTCGAATCAGATGTGTGCCGTTGGTCGAACCGAGGTCTTGTGCGTACCAAGCATTGTTCTCGGCGAAGATACGGAGATGCCTGGCGGAGACATCCAGCCCAACATCGGTGACAGCGCCGTCTTCGAGTGCGAGCGCTCCGATGGTGGAGCCCATGGCAGAAGGCTCAATGACATAAGGGCCGCCGATGACGAGTTCGTTATCGATCCTGATAAGGCCGATCGCATGTTCGGTGCCCGTTTGTTTTAAATCGCATGGACAGAAAGAAATACTTGAGGGGGTAAACGACCTGACGTTCTCTGCGAATTCAAAGCGGTCCCTGATGTACGCGATAGCACGGGCCGAATCGCACCAACAGGCGGTCGAAACAACGAGCGCGATTGAGATAAGAGCCCTGTCGTCTTTGTCTGGCTGGCAGCTGACGAGGCGCGAGGCGGCGTTTCGGTAAAGGAGCCCATTGCGCCCACAGGCACTGAGCGCTTGAGCCATCGCGTCAGTCGCTGCCGCAATCATGGTATAGACGTCGGCGCTCGAATACCCTTTTCCCTGTAGCTTGTGCAGGATTTGATTCGATGCGCAGGACCAGTCGGTAAAGTAGCGATCTTCTAGGGAGCCCGGCTGCGAGTGCACAATCGTGCGCGAAAGCCAACTGGTGTCCTGTGCCATTTGGGCGGTAGGCTGTCCATTTGTTAACGGTAGATCGGATAGTAACAGCTCAGCAAGTGCGCGATGGCTCAGGGTAAATGAAGTCTTGAACAGGGAGAACATGACCTCGAGCGGTGTTTGCCGTCTTGACATGTTATTCTCCCTTCCTTGACCTTATTCGCTAAATAAAGGATAAGGGTGTCACTGGCCGATTTTACTGTGCAACAAATTGCATGTCGGCGAGCGGTCGCGCCGCCTGATGTGCTTGCTCCAGCACGAGAGCTGGTTATCTTAGGGGTGCTATACGGTCTCGTTTTGATTAGGATGGCATGACTAAACCGCCCTTCGGGAAACTGTGTCCCGGAATGGATGTCCAGATTGGGATGTAGCTTCCGCGAGAGACCCGTTGCGGAAACGGTGTCCCAGAATCGGCGTTCGAAACGGGGCGCAGTTTCCCTTACAAACAGAACAAGGCACGCCGTCTGCAGTTGATTCAGACGGCGCGCCTTTTTGGTTGAGCTATGTTGAGGCTTGAAGCCAAAGCTTGTGGCTCCTTAGGAGCGGGCGGCTCCGTCGACGGGGAGGATGGCGCCCGTGACGTAGGAGGACATGTCGCTCGCCAGGAAAACAAAGGCGTTGGCGACATCCACGGGCTCGCCCATGCGACCGAGCGGAATGGTGGCGATGATGGGCTTGATGACCTCTTCAGGCAGGTTGGCGACCATATCGGTCTTGGTCACGCCGGGTGCGACGGCATTGACGCGAATGCCCATGGGGGCGAGCTCGCGCGAGAGCGACTGGACCATACCGTTGACGGCAAACTTGGACGTGGGATATCCAACGCCGGAGGGCTGGCCGTACTTGGCGACCATCGAGCTTGTGGTAGTGATGGTGCCGCCGTGGCCGGCCTCGGTCATGATCTTGGCGGCAGCCTGGTGGCCGTTAAAGACGGCGACGACGTTGAGGTCCATAACTTTGGCGAACTCCTCGGCCGTGTAGTCCAAGAGGGGTGAACGCTGGGAGATACCGGCATTGTTGACGACCGTGTCCAAGCCGCCCATGTCGGCTGCAGCCTGGGTAAAGGCCTCGGTCACGGCTTCGAGTGAGGTGAGGTCGCAGGAGCGGCCCCAGACCTTGGCGTCGGGATAGGCGGCTGCCAGCTTCTCAACGGCCGTATCGGCGGTCTCCTGACGCGAGCCAAAGACGGTGACGGCGGCGCCCTCCTCGATAAAACGGCAGGCGATCGCATAGCCGATACCGCGCGTGCCTCCGGTGATGATTGCTTTCTTGCCCTCGAGCAACATGGTATTTCCTCTCATCGCGGGCGGACATTCGCAGCACAGCGTAGTCGTAACCGGAATCGGCCGTGTTTGCATATCGGTGAACGGTAGCCCGCGTTACCGATGAGCGGCTCGCGCAAATGTGTCCTGTCGTTGTGCTTAGGGCAGGAGACAAAAGGGCTCCCATCCCACATCGGACGGGAGCCCTCAAAGCGCGTATTGCTAGGCGAGCGTTGGGTTAGTTGGCCATAACGCCTTCGGTCCAAGCCTCAACGTCCTCGATGCGCAGGACGTTGGCGACCTCGGCCACGCAGTCGACGCTGGCAAGCTCGGCGGCGGCAGCCTGGATGTCCTTCTCGAGCGCGCGGTGCGTCAGGAAGATGACCGAGCAGGTATCGCTGGCGCCCGACTTGCCGTCCTCGACCTGGTTGATGAGCGAGATCGAGATGTTGTGCTTGGCAAAGATGTCGACCGTCTCGGACAGGGCGCCCACGCGGTCGGCGACCTTCAGGCGCACATAGTACTTGGTCTGGAGCTCGTCCATAGGCTTAAAGGCGAGGTTGTGGCCATAGGGCTCAATCTCGGGCAGCGGAGCCACGCCGCGGCTGATCTGCTCGGAGAGCGACAGGATATCGCCCACGACGGCGCTCGCGGTGGGGAAGGAGCCTGCGCCGGCACCGTAGAACATGGTCTCGCCCACGGCGTCGCCTACCACGTAGACAGCGTTCATGGCGCCGTTGACCTTGGCAAGCATGTGGTCGGCGGGGATCAGCGTGGGATGCACGCGGACGTCGACGCCGGCTTCGGTGTTGCGTGCGATGCCCAGCAGCCTGATGGTGTAGCCGAGCTCGCGGGCTTGGGCGATGTCCTCGGCACCGATGGTACGGATACCCTGCTGGTACACATCGTCGGTGGTAACGCGGGTGCCAAAGCCGATGGAGGCGAGGATGGCCGTCTTGCTGGCGGCATCGAAGCCGTCGACGTCGGCGGACGGGTCGGCCTCGGCATAGCCCTTTGCCTGGGCGTCGGCGAGCACGTCGGCGTAATCGGCGCCCTCGGCGTCCATACGCGACAGGATATAGTTGGTGGTACCGTTGAGAATGCCGGCGATGGTCAGGATCTTGTTGCCCACCAGGTCGTGCTCGAGCGTGCTTACGATGGGGATGCCGCCGCCGCAGCTGGCCTCGCACTTAATCTGCACGCCGCACGCGCGCGCCTTCTCGGCGAGCGTCTCGACATGACGGCCCAGCAGGGCCTTGTTGGCAGAGACGACGTGCTTGCCGTTCTCGAAGGCGGTGGTGAAGATTTCGGTCGCGGGGTGCTCGCCGCCGATGAGCTCGACGACGATATCGACGGCGGGGTCGGTGACGACGTCGTGCCAGTCGCTCGTAAAGGCCTCGCGCTCAATACCGGCGGCTTCGGCCTGCTCCCAGGCAAGCGCGCAGGCGCGGGTCAGCTTAAGGTCGATGCCGTAGGCGGCCAGGTACTCATCGTGGTGGCTCTTGATCAGACGGGCCACGCCGCCGCCGACGGTTCCCAGACCGATGAGGCCGACGTTCACGGTGCGCAGGGGTTCGCTCATAGATAGCTCCTTCGTGCATCTTATGGATGGATTAACCGCTTAAAGGTTGAGTGCATTCTAGCGTGAACCGAGGGCGCGTGCTCGCTAGGCAACAGGAGTCGCACAAAACGGCACCCCCGAAACGCTGCGGAAACATTGGAAACATGCTCGCTACAAACGAACTTCCGTAACAAACTGTCAACGTTTGCACCATAAGGTTTGCCCTGTGCGACTGGGGCATGCAGGCGCTCGTCGGCCCCGTCACGACCGGTGCTGCCGTCGCCGTCTCGGGTGAGATCGCCGACGATATGCTCATGACCCCGTTCTCCGCCGACAATGAGAAGAATGCCGACTTCGTCAAGGCCTATAAGGATGCCTACGACGAGACGCCTAACCAGTTTGCCGCCGACGCCTACGATTGCGTCCACGCCATCGCCGAGGCCATCGACAAGGCGGGCATCGATATTACGGCCGATGGTGCCGACATTGCCGGCGACCTTGCCAAGGCCATGCGCAAGATCAAGATCGAGGGCCTGACAGGCGAGCTGACGTGGAATGACGAGGGCCAGGTCGAAAAGCCCGCCACAGCCTATGTGATTCAGGACGGCAAGTACATCGCCGCCTAAGTGCGCATAAAGCGCGACCGGTGGGGTCGTTGTATTCAGGGCAAGGACGCTTGTAACAGAACAGAAACATTACTTTCACACAATAAAGTGGCTAAACTGCATAAACTAATAGGAATACGCATAAATGTGGATAAATGGACAAAACAAAAGAAAAGTTGAAATAATCGCCACTTTTCTCAACTAAAGCGTCTACTATTTTGCGAACGCCGAACACGGCGAAGGATGGCCTGTCGGGTAACCGAAACCCGACGAGATTTGAGAGGAGAGCCGCATGTCGAGCCTCACCGGTAAGTCATTGAACCCTGTTATGAATCGCAGGAGCGTTATCGCGAGCGCAGCAGGTCTGGGGGCGATGTCCATTCTAGCTGGCTGCTCCTCCAACGGCGGCGACAGCGGTTCCGCTTCGAGCGACGCGTCGTTTAAGATCGGCACCATCGGCCCGCTGACCGGCGCCAACGCGTCCTACGGCAAGTCCGTTACCCAGGGTGTCGAGCTTGGCTGCAAGGATTTCTCGACCAAGGAGCTGCCGCTTGCCAGCAAGGCCGAGGACGACCAGGCCGATGGCGAGAAGGCTGTCAACGCCTTCAACACCCTGCTCGACTGGGGCATGCAGGCCCTCGTCGGTCCGACCACCACGGGTGCGTCGGTTGCCGTTGCCGCAGAGTGCGGTAACGACCCCAAGACGTTCATGATCACCCCGTCCGCGTCCTCCGAGGACGTCACCGACGGCAAGGATTGCGTCTTCCAGGTTTGCTTCACCGACCCCAACCAGGGTGTCAACGCTGCCAAGTTCCTGGCGCAGAAGTATGCGGACGAGAAGTTCGTGCTGTTCTATAACTCCGGCGACGCCTATTCTTCGGGCATCGCAGATTCCTTTAAGGCCCAGGCCGCTGAGTCCAAGCTCGAGATTGTTGACGAGGAGACCTTTAAGGACGACTCCGCCACGAGCTTTACGAACCAGCTGACCAAGGCCAAGCAGGCCGGCGCCACCATGATCTTTGCGCCGATCTACTACACGCCGGCGTCCGTCCTGCTCAAGAACGCCAAGGACATGGGCTACGACGTCAAGATGATGGGCTGCGACGGCATGGACGGCATCCTGGGCGTTGAGGGCTTCGATACCTCTCTTGCTGAGGGTCTGCTGCTCATGACCCCGTTCTCCGCCGACGACGAGAAGAACGCCGACTTCGTCAACGCTTACAAGGATAAGTACGGCGATACCCCCGACCAGTTTGCCGCCGACGCCTACGACGGCGGGCACGCGGTGGCCGAGGCCCTCAAGGAGGCCGGTCTTGGTGTCGACGCCGACCCGACCGAGGCCGCCGAGAAGCTGTCCA
>CAJMSL010000039.1 GCA_905216045.1 uncultured bacterium | reverse complement strand
CGCTGTTGTTCTTGTAGGTGGGCGCCGTTCCGGTCGCAAACTCCTCGCGCTCGGTACCGGTCAGAACGGTGTTCATAAACCGCTTAAAGACAGGCAGGTTGGTGCTGTCGCCCAGCAGGTCTGTGCCGTATTTTTGGATGGGAATCTCGCCCGCGGAATAGCCGGTCCACAGGGCGCACGCCAGCTGCGGGGTATAGCCGCAGAACCACAGGTTGGTGGTGTTGTCGGTGGTGCCCGTCTTGCCGGCATAGGGCTGGTTGACGCTCAGGGCGCCGGCAGCACCCGTACCGCCGCCCTTCATGACGCCGGACAGAACATCGGTGACCGCGGCGGCCTCGCCCTCGGTAAGTACCTGTGAGGGATTGTCGGTGTGCTGGTACAGCACCGAACCGGTGCGAGAGTCAATCTCGGTGATGGCGATCGGCTGGCGATAGTAGCCGCCGTTGGCAAACGTCGCGTAGGCGGCGGCCATCTCGAGCGGCGAGATCGAGCCGGTGCCGAGGGTCATGACGGGAACGTCCTCGATGTTGTCCTTGGCGGGATCGATGCCGAGCTTTTTGACGAGCGAGATGATCTTGCTGTTGCCGACGGCTTCCGCCACCTGGATGTAGCCGGTGTTGGAGGAGTATGCCGTCGCCTGCTTAAGCGTGATGTTGCCATAGCTATGGTTGGCGTAGTTTTGGACCTCGGTCGTGGTGCCCTTGGCCTTGAGCGGCGAGTTGCAGTTGAGGGTGACGTTGGGGTTCATGCCGTTTTGGATGGCAGTTGCCAGCGTAAAGGCCTTAAAGGTGGAGCCGACGGGACGCTTGGCCGTGGCATGGTTTACGTGGTTCTCGTCGGCGTTGTAGTCATAGCCGCCCACCATGCACTTGATGTAGCCGGTCTTGGGGTCGACGACGCCCATGCCCATGTCCAGGCCGTCGAGTGAGAGCGTGTCGAGCTGCTCGCGGACGGCATTCTCTGCCACCTGCTGCATCGTGGGGTCGATGGTGGTCTTGACGGTCAGGCCGCCCTTAAAGAGCACGTCGGTCGAGAACTCCTGCTCCAGCAGCTGCTTAACATAGGCGACAAAGTAGGGCTGCGAGTATACGTCGACGCCGCTGCCCGAAATCTCGGTCACGTTGAGGGTGATGGGCTCGGCCTGTGCGGCATCGTGCTCCTCCTGGGTGATGTGGCCCAGGCGCAGCATGTTGTCGAGAACCTTGTTGCGGCGAGACAGTGCCAGGTCGGGGTTGACCGTGGGGTCGTACTGCGAAGGCGAGTTGGGAAGGCCGATGAGCAGCGCGGCCTCGCTCAGGGTGAGGTCGGCGGCGCTCTTGGACAGGTAGGTCTCGGCTGCGGCCTCGATGCCGTAGGCGCCGTGACCGTAATAGATGGTGTTGAGGTACATCATGAGGATCTCGTCTTTGGAGTACATGTCCTCCATCTTGATGGCGATGTAGGCCTCGCGCACCTTACGCTCGATGGTCGAGTCGAACTGCTCCTCCTGCAGAATGGTGTTGCGCACCAGCTGCTGGGTGATAGTCGAGGCGCCTTCGTGCCCGCCGCCGAGGGTTGCCACCGCAGCACGCGCGATACCCCACAGGTCGATACCGCCGTGCTCGTAGAAGCGTTCGTCCTCGACGTCAACGGTGCCCTGCAGCACGTAGGGGGAGACCTCGTCCTTGGTGATGGACTTGCGGTTTTGCGTGTAGAAGCTCGCGATCTTGTTGCCGTTGCAGTCGACGATCTCGGTGGGCTCGCTCACCAGATACGCGTTGGCGTCGGTGTAGTCGGGCAGATCGGACAGCCAGCGGTTGACGTTGCCGACCATGCCGATGCCAAATGCCACGCCCGCGATAAGCAAAAAGCCCAAAAACGAGAGCAGGATTATGGGCAGGGCATGCGTCTTTGAACGGCTGCGTCCCTGTCGTTGGCGAGGACCCATATATTGACCTCCAGGTATGTCGTGCCGGACGGCGGATGTGCCGTCGGGGCAGGATGGACATAAGTTATTACACGATAAACCAAACGGGGCGCGCGAGGCCTCGTGTATGCTGGAAGACGGCATTTTTCAGAGTGAATGCATACCTTGGTAAGGAGTTTGCCGATGGCGATTCGGGCGATGGGGCCGAGCGGACAATACGAGACTGGATTGGATGCTGCCGGTGCGGCGCTGCCCGAGCTGCTGGCGCCGGCGGGAGGACTCGACCAGATGTTTGCGGCCATCGCCGCGGGCGCCGATGCCATCTATGCGGGGTTGGGCGGCTTTAACGCCCGTGTGAGTGCGCACGGTTTTACCGACGACGAGTTTGCGCGCGCCTGCGCCGTGGCGCATGCCCATGGCGTGCGTGTGTACGTGACGCTCAACGTGTTCGTGTTTGACGATGAGTTGTCCGACGCGGTGGCGTTGGGAGCTCATGCACTGGAGCTGGGCGCCGATGCTCTGATTGTCGCCGATGCCGGACTGGCTTGTGTACTGCGCACGGCGATTCCCGGGGTCGAGATTCACCTGTCCACGCAGGCGGGCGCTCATAGCGAGGGTGCCGTGCGACTTGCCGCCGATGAGCTGGGGGTCGAGCGCGTGACGACGGCACGCGAGCTGACGGTCGACGAGATTGCGGCGCTATGTGCCACGGGCGTGCCCATCGAGGTATTCTGTCACGGTGCGATTTGCATCGGCTATTCGGGGGCGTGCGAGTTCTCGGCCCTGCGGCGTGGGCGCTCGGCGATGCGCGGCGACTGCACGCAGCCGTGCCGTCTGGCGTACGACCTGGTGGACGAGGCGGGGCAGAGCGTTGTCGCCGTCGAGGGAGACCGCCTGCTGTGCCCGCGCGACTATCTGGGTATTGCGCATCTGCCCGAGCTTGTAGATGCCGGCGTGGCATCGCTCAAGATCGAGGGTCGCATGAAGAATCCCGACTACGTCTTTAACGTGGTGAGGGTGTGGCGTCGGGCGCTTGATATGCTGCGCGACGGCACATGGGATGCCGATGCGGTGCCGACGCTTGAGCGCGAGCTGGGAAGGTCGTTCAACCGCGGCTTTACCGATGCGTATCTGCGGGGTCGTTCGGGTGCCGAGCTCATGAGCTTTGAGCGCGCGATCAACCAGGGCGTGCGCGTGGGCCACTTGGTGGCGGTGGGTCACGAAGAGGTGACGGTTGAGCTTGATGCCGCCGTGGCGGCGGGTGATACGCTCGAGATCCGATTTTACCCGGGTGCCGATGCGCGTCCCGATGTGCCCAAGCGCTGGCCACAGGTGCCTTGTCCCGTGGATGCCGCTGCGGGGAAGCGCGTCGTCGTGCATTGCAAGCGTAAGGTGGACGCGGGCTGCGAGGTGTACCTGATTCGCAGCGCCGGCGTGTTGGATCAGACGGCGGCGGTGTTGGAGCGCATGCGGGCCGAGGCGGATGCGATTGCGCCCGTTGCACGTGCCGTTGAGGTACTGCCCTTTGAGGACGTTGCGGTGGATGGCGGTGCGTCGACGGAGTTGGTGGAGTGCGCGGCTCCCGCTCGCATGGTTTTTGCTTGGCAACTGATGGATGCCGACCCGCGCGGAGAACTCGATTTGTCCGACGCCGTTGTGGTGCTTGACGAGGTGTGCCGCACGGGTGACGCTGACCGGACCCGCTCACTGATACAGCGTGCCGGGCGCGTCGTCTGCCGCAACCTGGGACAGGTGGTGATCGCTCGCGAGCTGGGCGTGACGTTTGACGTGGCGGCGCCGGTGTTCTGCGCGAATCGGGCCACGCTTGCCTGGCTGCGCGAACTCGGTGCGGGGCGGGTGTACTTGCCGGCCGAGTTGCTCGGCAATGATGCGGAGCGTATTGCCGAACTGGCTGCTGAACCCGGCGTCTGGGGTCCGGTCGACGCCGACCGTCCCGAGCTTATGGTGTGCGAGCACTGCCTGCTGACCGCCGAGGGCGTCTGCGCTACCGATGCGACGGGACAGGGCCGGTGCCGCGACTGCTTGCGCCGTCGGCAGGTACGCTATCTGGTCGAGCGTGACGGTACACGTTTGCCAGTTGCCATTGACGCATGCGGCAGGACGAGGATTTTCCTGTCGTAGGTGCCGCGTCGCGTCAGTTTGTTATCATATGAGAGTTTATGGACTTCCAGCACCGCCGTATCCGGTGAGGGTGCTATAGCAAAAGGAGGATACCCAATGCTGTCTGTTGACGAGCAAATGCGTATCATCACCTCGGGCGCCGCGCAGATCGTTCCCGAGGCCGACCTTCGCAAGAAGCTTGAGAAGGGCGAGCCCCTCAACATCAAGCTCGGCGTCGACCCCACCAGCCCCGACCTGCACCTGGGCCATGCCGTGCCGCTGCGCAAGATGCGCCAGTTCCAGGACCTGGGCCACAACGTCACCCTCATCATCGGCAACGGCACCGCGCTGATCGGCGATCCCTCGGGCAAGAACTCCACGCGTCCGCAGCTTTCGCAGGAGCAGATCGAGGCCAACGCCGAGACCTACGTGAGCCAGGCCATGAAGATCCTGGACCCCGAGAAGACCACCATCGTGCACAACGGCGATTGGATCCTTTCGATGGATCTGGCCGGCCTGCTGCAGGTGTGCTCCAAGTTCACCGTTGCCCGCATTCTTGAGCGCGACGACTTTACCAAGCGCTACCAGTCTCAGACGCCGATCGCCCTGCATGAGTTCCTGTATCCCGTGATGCAGGCTTTCGACTCTGTGCAGATCAAGGCCGACGTGGAGATGGGCGGCACCGATCAGCTCTTCAACCTGCTCGCCGGCCGCGAGCTCATGGAGAAGATGGGTATGGAGCCGCAGATTGCGCTCACCATGCCGCTGCTCGAGGGCACCGACGGCGTGCGCAAGATGTCCAAGTCCTATGGTAACTACATCGGCCTGACCGACGCTCCCAAGGACATGTTCGGCAAGACCATGTCCATCCCCGACGAGATGATCGGCAAGTACTATCGTCTGGCCAGCTCGCTCACCCCTGCCGAGGTCGACAAGATCGACGCCGCCCTGGCCGATGGCTCCGCCGACCCCTACGAGCTCAAGCGCGCTCTGGGCCGCGACCTGTGCGACACCTACCACGGTGCCGGCGCCGGCGACGAGGCTCAGGCCGAGTTCGACCGCGTGTTCAAGGAGGGCCAGCTCGCCGACTTCCCCGAGAAGCATGCCGAGCTGACTGTCAATGACGAGGGCCAGATTTACCTCGCCGGTCTGCTCAAGGACCTGGGTCTTTCGGCCAGCGCCGGCCAGGCCCGCCGCGATATCGACGGCGGCGGCGTCAAAATCAACGGCAAGGCCGTGGCTCCCAAGAGCTACAACATCGATCCGAGCGCCCTCAAGCTAGGCGATACCCTCTCCGTGGGCAAGCGCAAGGGCTTCAAGTTGGTCTAACGAGCGAGTTGACCTCACAAGTGCAACAAGGCCGCAGCCGGGATTTCCGGCCGCGGCCTTTTTTGGTTGCGACGATCCCTTGGGGACGGAGGGATCATTTGGCGGTGCCGTTAAGCGGAAGGGGTGTTAGCAGGGCTTCCTTTTGGGCATACAATGGCTATTGGCCTGCTGCGGTGAAGGTTTGCCCGCTCCGCAGCTTTTTTCTACGGTTAAAGGAGTATGTATGTCCGTTGAGGTCATGAGGACTGTGATCGAGGCCGCCGAGGGCCGCGTGCCCGTCGACACGCTGTTTACCAATGCGCAGATCGTCGACGTGTATGGCCAGCGTGTGGCGCCCGGTAGCGTTGCCGTCAAGGACGGTGTGATCGTCGGCGTGCTCTACGATGGTCGCGACGATGCTGCTGGCACCTACGAGGCAACTGAGGTCATCGACTGCCAGGGTCGCTATCTCGCTCCCGGTATTATTGACGGGCATCTGCATATCGAGTCTTCGAACATCCGCCCCGCCGAGTATGCTCGCATGGCCGCGACGCGCGGTACTACCACCGCCATTGCCGACAGCCACGAGATTGCCAATGTTGCCGGTCTCGACGGCTTGCGCTTTATGATCGAGGACGGCCGCCGCGCACCCATCTCCATCAAGTACATGATGCCTTCGTGCGTGCCCGCGCTGCCCGACGAGCAGGCCGGTGCCGTTATTTCGGCTGCCGATATGCAGGCGTTTTTTGCCGAGCATCCAGGCGATGTCTTTGGTCTGGGCGAAATGATGAACCTGCCGGGCGTCTTTATGGCCGACCCCGAGACCTGTGCTCGCATCGATGCTGCCAACCAGACGCCGTCCAAGCAGGTCGACGGCCATGCGCCGCTCGTTGCCGGTAAGGACCTCAACGCCTATGCCGCAGCGGGCATTATCGCCGACCACGAGTCGACGATTCCCGAGGAGGCGCTCGACAAGCTATCCCGCGGCATGTATGTGATGCTGCGTGAGGGCACGTGCAGCCACGACCTGGCCAATTTGTCCCCGATGCTGCTGGAGAATCCCGCGCGCGCCCGCCGCTGCTGTTTTGCGACTGACGACCGTGCTCCCTCCGATGCGCTTTCGACCGGCATGATCGACAACGCCTGCCGCGTGGCTATCGAGGCCGGTATTGACCCCGTGGTTGCCATCTCTATGGCGTCCCTTTCTACGGCCGAGGCGTTTGGTCTGGACCACGGTTGTCGCGACCCGCACGAGCCCCGCGGCGCAATCGCCCCGGGCAAGCGCGCTGACCTGCTGTTGCTCGATGACCTGACGTTTGCTGAGGCTCCGCATCGCGTATATGCCGCCGGTGCCCTGGTGGCGCAGGACGGCACCTTTGTGGGCGAGATTGCACCCGAGATGGCCGAGGTTGCGGCCCTTGCCGATGAGCTGCGTGCTTCCGTTAAACTGCCGAAGCTATCGCTCGACGTGTTCGACTATGCCTTTAAGCCGGGCGAGGCTGTGATTGACGTGGTGCCGGGTAAGGCCATCACGGGTATGGTTCGTCCTGAGACTGACGAGGACTTGCGCCGCATTATGCTGATTGAGCGCCATGGCCGTGGCGTGTCGCTGCAGGCCGAGGGCGCCGACGGCGACGGCCCCGCGGGTCTGGGCTTGGTCGGCAAGCATATCGGCCGTGGTTGGGTGCGCGGCTTTACCATCACGGGCGGCGCCATTGCCTCCACGATCGGCCACGACTCGCACAACGTGTGCGTGGTGGGCGACAATGCGGCGGATATGATGGCTGCCGTTGAGGCCGTGGGCCAGGGCGGCCACGTGCTGGTGCGCAACGGCGAGGTCGTGGCGCGCATTCCGCTGGCGCTCGGCGGCCTGATGAGCGAGGGCGCTGCCGAAGACGTTGCGGCGCAGCACGACGACTTTATGGTCAAGGCGCGCGCCATGGGTATTGAGCCGCCGCTCGACCCCATCATGGGCATCATCTTCCTGCCCCTGCCGGTCATCCCGACGCTCCGCATCCGCCCCGAGGGCATGTTCGACGTCACAACCTTCACCTACGCCGACTAGTCATCGGGGACGTTTTTAAACGACTGGCCGTCGGGGTGGCGTGTCGCCTGACGCCGCGACCGTAGGGCCTCTGGCGCGCGTGAGCTATTTGCCAGGTCCTTGTAACGTTTGCGTCCGCGGAGTCTTATTTGAGCTCCCTATGGGTACGGTGATTTTGGATATACATCCGATTCCATCAAGCCCGAAGGGAGCTTTTCTATGTTTAAACTGATTGCATCCGATATGGACGGAACGCTGCTTGACGAAAACGGCCAGGTGCCTCCCGAGACCTACGAACTGATTCTGGCGCTACACGAGCATGGCGTGCATTTCGCCGCATCGTCAGGTCGTCGCTACGATCGCCTGTGCGAGTTCTTTGCGCCCGTTCGCGACAAGATGGACTTTGTCGCCGCTAACGGCGCCCAGGTCTACGCCGACGGCAAGATGGTAGACCGTGAGGTGTATTCGCACCTGGCGATTCGAAGGCTCGCCCAAGCCGTCAGGACGTTTCCCAATCTGCATCTTGCGCTCTTTGACCGAACCAAGTCCTTCTTGCTCGATGATGAGTGCAAGTTCGTGCGCGAGGTCGATAAGGACCTTCCCAATGCCGAGCGCATTTGGGAGCTGCCCGATCCCAGCGTAAATATCATCAAGGCGAGTATCTTTTGCGATGACTGTGCCGTTATGGACAGTGCGTACGTGCTACAGCGAGAACTCGGTCAGCTCTTTACCTTTGCGCCTTCGGGCAACGCGTGGATCGATGCCATGCAGCCTGGTGTGTCGAAGGCCTCGGGTATCGCGCAGCTCGCGGAGCATTACGGAATTGGTCGCGACGAGGTCATGGCGTTTGGCGACTCGATGAACGACTACGAGATCATTCGCTTTGTCGGCACAGGCTGCGCGATGGAAAACGCGCGCCCCGCGCTCAAGGCGGTTGCCGATCGCGTCGTAGGCTGCAACCGCGACCACGCCGTTCAGCATGAGCTCCGTCGCGTGCTGGAGAGTCTCTCCTAATCCGGCAGATGGGGACGTTCCTTTTCTGCCGGCAGTGGGGGACAGTCCTTGCAGCTTTTTCGCGAAGACTGTCCCCAACGACTAGTCGTTTAAGAACGTCCCCAACGACTAAGAACGTCCCCAACGACTAGGCGAGGGCGGCCATGATGGTGCGGGCGACACCGTCGTGGTCGTTGTCGTATTCGGTGATGGCGCCGGCGGCCTCGCGGTCCTCGGGCTCGGCGTTGATCACGGCCATGCCGTGGCCCGCTGCCTGCAGCATGGGAATGTCGTTGATGTTGTCGCCGAAGGCCCAGGCGTCGGCGAGACGCTCGCCCAGGTGCTCACATAGCCACGTGAGGGCCGTCCCCTTGGTGGCGCCCTCACCCATGACCTCGATATTCATGGCGTACGAACGCGTGACCTCGATGCCTTCGAGCGTGTCGAGCGCCGCCGCGATGGCGTCGCGATCGGCCGGGTCGTGCCAGTACATGGCGATGCGTTCGAGCGTCTCGACTTCGTCGATCTTGCTGTCGATATCCATGTCGATCGGTGTTCGTGTGCGCTTGAGCGAAGCCGCGATGTGGGGGTCACCGCCGCAGAACTCATCCAGGCGCCCGTAAAGCGAGCGGGGGAGGAAGCACTGTCCATCCGCGAAGATATCGAAGGTCACATCGTGGCCGGCGGCAATGCGATGGATGCGATGGGCAATGCCGCAATCGAGCGGACGGCTCAATATGCACGTGGCGCGCGAGGCGTCGGTGGGCACATCGTCGTCGAGCTGCCAGACGCTGGCACCGTTGGCGCAGACCGCGTAGTGCACGGCGGGATGGGCGAGGATGGGCTCAAAGATGCCCGACAGCGGACGTCCCGTGCACGGTACAAACTCAATGCCGCGACGTGCGAGCTCGTCGAGCATCACCCAGGTGGCGTCGCTCATCTGCTTGTCGCTCGTCAGCAGCGTTCCATCCATATCGGAAAAAACAATCATTCGATGCAGCCCTTTCTGCTGGCATAAAAAGCGTGGCCGAGGGCGGTGATGCCCTGGCCACGCTCGAGTTCTATAACGGTCCGTGTCCTAGCGGTCGGCGAGCGGCTTGTACTCCAGCGGCTCGATTACCGGACGGTATGCCGGGCGGATGATGCGATGCGCGCAGAAGAGCTCTTCCATGCGGTGCGCTGACCAGCCGGCCATGCGGGCGACGGCGAATAGCGGCGTAAAAAGCGTCTCGGGCACGCCGAGCATCTTGTAGATAAAGCCTGTGTACAGGTCGATGTTGGCGCAGATGGGCTTGGTCATGCCGTGGTCGCGCATCACCTGCGGTGCCAGGCGCTCGATGCGCTCGATGAGTGCGAACTCTTCGCCCAAGTCCTTCTTGGCTGCCAGTGAGCGCGCGTAACGGCGGCAGACCTCGGCGCGCGGGTCGCTGAGCGTATAGACGGCGTGGCCCATGCCGTAGATGAGACCCGTGCCGTCGAAGGCCTGCTTGTCGAGGATCTTGCCCAGGTAGGCTGCAACCTCGTCCTCGTCCTCCCAGTTGGAGACATGCGCGCGGATGTCCTCGTGCATAGACACGACCTTGGCATTGGCACCGCCGTGGCGCGGGCCCTTGAGCGAGCCGATAGCCGCGGCGTAAGCGGAATACGGGTCGGTTGCCGAAGAGGACAGCACGCGGCAGGCGAAGGTGGAGTTGTTGCCGCCGCCGTGCTCGGCATGCAGCATGAGCATAACGTCGAGCAGCATCGCCTCATCGCGGGTGAATGCCATGCCGCCGCGCAGGACCTGTAGGATGGTCTCGGCGGTGGAGAGACCGGGCGTGGGGTGCGGCACGTGAACCTCGGAGCCGCGAAGCTTGGCGATCGAGGCCATGTGTGCGAAGGCGGCGATGCGCGGGAGACGTGCGAGCATGGAAATGGCGACGTCGATTTCGTGCTCGGGCGTGATCACGTCTGGTTCGGCATCGAAGGCGTAGAGCAGCAGCACGGCGCGCTGGAGCACGTTCATGATGCTCGACGACACCGTGGTCATAGGGAACTCTTTGACGTACTCGTCGCTCAGACGTCTAAAGGCGCCCAGGCGCTCGCAAAAGCCGTCGAGCTCTTCCTTGTTGGGTAGCGAACCCGTGATAAGCAGATAGGCGACTTCCTCGTAGCCGTAGCGATTCTCGGCCTGGGCATTGTTGACCAGATCCTCGATGCTGTAGCCGCGAAGCGTGAGCTTGCCCTGATCGGGCACGACCTTTCCGTCGACCTTGTTGTAGCCGTGCACATCCGAGATGCGAGTGAGGCCCGCGACCACGCCCGAGCCGTCGGCATTGCGCAGGCCGCGCTTGACATTGTGCTCAACAAACAGGCCCTCGTCATAAGGGTCGGTCGGCAGGCCGTGGTAGAGGCTTTTGCTCTCAGGCGAAATCTGGCGGCTTGCTTCGTAATCCAGAACCAGGCGGCTCAAGTGGTCATCGAAGCGGTAGTAGATTTTCTTGGCGTCGTAGGCCATGCGCGCTCCTCTCCGGTCCGCTTTGGGGCCGCGCGCTTGGACGATATGACGTCAAGCTGCCCCGAGCGGCTCGTTCGCTACAGGCGGTACATAAAGTTGAAGACGTCCTCGCGCTGGATGGACACGTTGACGCCCGAAAGCTCGCCGGCCTCGGCCAGCGCCTTCTGCAGCTCGGCGAAGTCGAGCTTGGACTCGGCGGTATCGGCCAGCATGGTCATGGTGAAGATGTCCTCGATAATGGACTGCGTGATGTCGCGGATGTCGACGTTGGCCTCGCCTAGGACACGGGTGACGCCGGCGACGATGCCGGGGCGGTTCTTGCCAAGGACGGTGATGACGATACGGGAGGACGAGATCTCGGCCATGGGAAACCCTTTCGCGTGATTGCGGCGCGCGCGGGGCGCTCCGCTACGGTACAGTGTTCATCATTGTACCTGTCTGGCGCAAAAAAGGCGCGCTCGCTGCGGCGTTACATGCCTGCAACATGGGAGAAGGGGCAACAGGGTGCGTGTCCGCTGCGGTTGGTCGCGCCGCGTTGCACAAAGACCGTGAACCTTTTGTGGGACACGCGGCGCCGTGGTACCATAGCCGAGTTTGTTGTCTTGGTCGGAAACCAAGACGCCTTATGCGCTGATCGGTAACCAGCGCCTGACTAATAAGGAGTCCTACCATGAAGCAGGGTATCCATCCCCAGTATGTCGAGTGCACGGTGACGTGCTCCTGCGGCAACACCTTCAAGACGCACGCTACCGTGTCCGAGATGAAGGTCGAGCTTTGCAACGAGTGCCACCCGTTCTACACCGGCCAGCAGAAGTTCGTCGACACCGGTGGACGCGTCCAGCGCTTCGCCGACAAGTTCGGTGGCGCCGCTGCCGCCCAGCTCAAGAAGGCTGAGGAGGCCAAGGCTGCCAAGGCCGCCAAGGCTGCTGAGGCCGAGGCCGCTCGCAAGGCCGCCGCTGAGGCTAAGGCTGCCGAGAAGGCTAAGCGTGCCGCTAAGTTTGCCGAGGAGGCTGCCAAGCAGGCCGCCGAGGCTCCCGCAGAGGCTCCCGTCGAGGAGGCCGCTGCCGAGGCCGAGACCACCGAGGCTGCTGAGTAAATAGCTCGCCGCGGAATCACTCGCATTCATGGCATAAGGGCCGTGCATCCGTTTGGGTGCGCGGCCCTTTTCTTTTTATTGGTGCAAACCAACCTGCCCCCATTGCACCAAATGGCAGAGAGGCAGCGTTTGCCCAGATAAAACCTGCCAAAATTAACCTGTCCCATTGTGGCAGGTTGGTCGTAGTTATTACGTGGCGGTCGAGGTCGACCGTATAGGCCGCGCCTTGTTTGGCTAAAGTACAATCATCTGTGTTTAACTCGCCCGCAGCTGCACGGCGTGGGCGATGGCCAAAAAGGAAAACCACATGGGATTCATGTCAAAGCTGCTGTCCTTTGGATCCGATAAGGACCTTAAGCGCTACTACAAGATCGTCGACCAGATCAACGGTCTTGAGCCCCAGTTTGAGAAGATGACCGAGGAGGAACTCCGCGCCCAGACCGATAAGTTCCGCGAGCGTTACGCCAACGGCGAGTCGCTCGACGACATGCTCCCCGAGGCCTTTGCCACCGTGCGTGAGGCTTCCAAGCGCACCATGGGTATGCGCCACTTTGACGTGCAGCTCATTGGCGCCATGGCACTGCACGAGGGCCACATCGCCGAGATGAAGACCGGCGAAGGTAAGACGCTCGTCTCCACCTTGGCCGGCTACCTCAACGCTATTGCCGGCAAAGGCGTGCACGTCGTTACTGTCAATGATTACCTTGCCAAGCGCGACTCCGAGTGGATGGGCCGCATCTATAAGTACCTGGGCATGACCGTCGGTCTGCTCCAGAACAACATGCCGCTCGAGCTCAAGCGCCCGGCCTACCAGGCCGACGTCACCTACGGTACCAACTCCGAGTTCGGCTTTGATTACCTGCGCGACAACATGGTTACCCGTCCCGAGCAGCGCGTGCAGCGCGGCCACAACTACGCCATCGTCGACGAGGTCGACTCCATCCTGATCGATGAGGCCAGGACGCCGCTCATTATCTCGGGCGCTGGCACTAAGTCCGCCAGTACCTACAAGGACTTCGCGCGTGCCGTGCGTGGCCTTGAGCGCGGCGAGGACGTGTCGCACGACATGCTCACCGCCACCGAGGATGTTGAACCCACGGGCGACTACGTCATGGACGAGGCCAAGCACACCATTGCCGCCACCGAGCGCGGCCTTAAGAAAATCGAGCGCCGCCTGGGTATCGATGACATCTATGCCGATCTCTCCGGCCAGCTGGTCAACCACCTGCAGCAAGCGCTGAAGGCCCAGTACATGTTCCACCGCGATAAGCAGTACGTGGTCACCAACGGCGAAGTCAAGATCGTCGACGAGTTCACCGGCCGCATTATGGAAGGCCGCCGTTACTCCGAGGGCCTGCACCAGGCCATCGAGGCCAAAGAGGGCGTGCTCGTACGCGAGGAGAACCAGACACTCGCCACCATCACCCTGCAGAACTACTTCCGTCTGTATGACAAGCTCTCCGGCATGACCGGCACGGCACTTACCGAGGATGCCGAGTTCCGCGAGATCTACAAGCTGCCCGTCGAGGTCATCCCCTCCAACAAGCCCGTGCAGCGCGTGGACCACGAGGACCTGGTGTACCGCACCATTCAGGCTAAATACAACGCCGTTGCCGACGACGTTGAGCGTCGTCACGCCAAGGGCCAGCCGGTCCTGGTGGGCACCGTCTCCATCGAGAGCTCCGAGAAGCTGTCTGCCGCCCTCACCAAGCGCGGCATCGCACACGAGGTCCTCAACGCCAAGCATCACGAGCGCGAGGCTCATATCGTTGCCCAGGCCGGACGCTACGGCGCCGTGACCATCGCTACTAACATGGCCGGTCGTGGTACCGACATCCTGCTGGGCGGCAACCCCGACGAGCTGGTGCGCGAGCGCCTTGAGTACGAGGGACTAACCATGGAGGACGTGACGCCCGAGCAGCTCGAGCAGTTTAACGCCGAGGCAAAGGAGACCTGCAAGGCCGAGCGCGAGCGCGTGCTTGCCGCCGGCGGCTTGACCGTTATCGGCACCGAGCGCCATGAGTCCCGCCGTATCGACAACCAGCTGCGCGGCCGTGCCGGCCGTCAGGGCGATCCGGGCG
>CAJMSL010000038.1 GCA_905216045.1 uncultured bacterium | reverse complement strand
GCGCTTTGGTGCGCGCGAGGTGGCCACACGGCAGAATGATCTTGCTTTCAAGGTGCGGGATTACCTGAAAGGCCACCCCAATGCGGCGGTGGTCAATCTGGGCTGCGGGCTGGACAACACCGGCAGAACCTGCGACAACGGTAGATGCAAGATCTACAATCTGGACTTCTCGGATGTGATTGCCTTGCGGCAGCAGCTACTGCCCGCCGGGGATCGAGAACAAAATATCCCCTGCGACCTGAAAGACACCGCATGGTTTAGCAAAATCGATGCCTCCGGCGGGGCGGTGTTCTTTGCCTCCGGGGTGTTCTATTACTTTCTGACCCAGCAGGTCCGGGAACTGGTGCGGGGGATGGCGGGCGTTTTCCCCGGCAGTGTGCTGGTCTTTGATGCTGCCAATCGGACGGCGGTAAAGATGATCGCAAAAACATGGCTTAAGACTGCAAAAATCAAGGATGTGGGGGCATATTTTGCGGTTTCGGATGCCGCCAAGGAAATCGACACGTGGGACAGCCGTCTGCAGGTCACAAGCCGCGGCTATATGCTGGGCTACAACGATTTGAGGGACCCTTCCGTCAGCGGCTTTTTCCGGTTTCTCGCAAGGGTCGGTGACAACGGGATGAAAATGCAAATCGTGAAAATAAGATTCTAAGAGACAAAAATGAAGCGCGCTCACTTTGACGTTGAAGAAGACGGCTTTTACGGCGCATATTGGGCGTGCAAGGACACACATACAGCAGCGGGCACGGATTCGATTGAAACCGTGCCCGCCATCTGATGCTATATTATTTTATCGAACGTCTGTTCTGTTATCGCCTATTACAACAGCATTGCGTTCGCATTCACGGAGCTTTACGGCAGAAGCTGTGGGGGCGGTGTGCTTGAGATTCTGCCCAAGAAAGTTGGCAATATCCATGTTCTCAATACCGGTCTATTGAACATTAATCCCGAGCTAAAAAGAAACGTTATCAGCATAATTGACGGAGTAGCAAGAAATGGGCGCAATATCGACGAAGCGTTGGATTACATTGATGCAAAGATACTCGTTGGTGTACTTAGATTCGATAAAGATACCTGTCGCGCATGTAGACGCATATGGAAAGACATTGAAAGCAAGGCGCCTTGGCAGAGGCACAAGATAGGCAGTGACTATAATGACCAGCACAAAATTTACTTGGATTAGCTTTTATGAAGAGTTATCTGACAAGCTGCTGACCTATCGAGACAGGCGCGACGATCTGATAAACAAGCTAGCAACTGTCTATGAATCGATCGGGATGAGTCTCCCTAAGCTTGAGGCAGATGAGCTCCAAGACATCGATCCGTTCACCGTCTTCGGCCTCTTCAACAAGGGCATCACAGACGCAAACCGGCAAAAGATCATCGCCGGCATCGCCGAGGTGTTCGACATTGGGGCAGATCAGCCCACGGACTTCGAGGGCATCCCCGTGCTCAACAACCTCAACGCGACCTTCTATGCCTTCGCCAACGACGAACGTCGCGGCGATCACGACATCGATAACCTCTGGCACGTGTTCGAGGCCGAACTTGCACTGGCCGCCGACGACAACGAGGAAACCCGGAAGGCCTTCGTCGAGGCATTCGATACCACCGTCATCCAGTTCACACTTGGCTGGAAGCTCACCATGGGCCTCTACTGGGCGAGGCCCTACAACTTCATCAGCCTGGATTCGCGCAACCGCTGGTTCATGGCCGACGTCGCAAAGGCTGGCACAGCCATCGCCGGCATAGTGCCGAAGGAGAAGGACTCGCCAGTTCATGACGGAGATCGCTACCTCGCCATTTGCGACACCATCAAGTCGGAGCTCGGAAGCGAAGAGTGCTCGTATGCAGACTTCCCCTCGCTGACGGCTGCCGCCTTCGTGGAGTCTGAGCGCGTCAACCGCGAGAGGAAGGTCGCCGAGAAGGCTGCAGCCGAGAAGGCGGAAGAAAATTCCCTTGGAGACGAGGGGGTCAAGACCACACATTACTGGACCTACTCCCCGGGAGACGGTGCCGCGAGGTGGGATGACTTCTACGCACGTGGCGTAATGGGTGTCGGCTGGAGCAAGCTCGGCGACGTCGAGAAATACGCCAGCAAGGAAGACATCCGCAAGAACCTGCGCACCCTGTACAGTAGCAAGTACTCGCAGAAGAACTCCGCGCTCGCGCTCTGGCAGTTCTCGCGCGAAATCAAGCCGGGCGACGTTGTCTTTGCTAAGCGGGGCCGCAGCGTAATTATTGGTCGCGGCATCGTTGAGGGGGATTACCAATTCGACGAAAATGGCGACTCCTATCCGAACATCCGCAGGGTACGCTGGACGAACAGAGGAGAGTGGCACACGGAAGACTTCCTCGCCGTGAAGACCCTGACGGACATCACCGCCTATCCCGACCTCGTTGAGAAGCTCAACTCGTTCTTCGAGGACGAGGGCGGCGAAGTCGAGGAAGACACGGAGGAGGTTGAATACCCAGCGTACACGTCCGAGGACTTCCTCTCGGAGGTCTACATGGACGGCGAGCACTACAGGACCCTCGTCAACGTCCTGCGCGCGAAGAAGAACATCATCCTGCAGGGTGCCCCAGGCGTAGGCAAGACCTTCGCCGCAAAGCGCCTGGCCTACTCCATGATGGGCGTGAAGGACGCCGAGCGTGTGATGATGGTGCAGTTCCACCAGAGCTACAGCTACGAGGACTTCATAGAGGGGTTCCGCCCGAACGCGCAGGGCTTCGACCTCGAGAAGGGCGCGTTCTACAACTTCTGCAAGAATGCGAAGGACGATTCTGACAACGACTACTTCTTCATCATCGACGAAATCAACCGTGGCAACCTCTCGAAGATCTTCGGCGAGCTGTTTATGCTCATCGAGAACGACAAGCGCGGGCCCAGGAACACGCTGCAGCTCCTCTACTCGCACGAGCTGTTCTACGTCCCGAGCAACGTATACCTCATTGGCATGATGAATACAGCGGACCGCTCGCTCGCCATGCTCGACTACGCCCTGCGCCGCCGCTTCGCGTTCTTCGACCTCCGTCCCGCCTTCGACACGGAGAGCTTCATCGCCTATCAGGAGGGACTTGCCAGCGAGAAGTTCGATAGGCTCATCTCCTGCGTCGTGAAGTTGAACGCGGCGATCGCGTCCGACGAGTCGCTGGGAGACGGCTTCTGCATCGGCCATAGCTACTTCTGCCGCATGTCCCCGGACGACGTAACGGACGATAAACTCTCGGCAATCGTCAACTACGAGCTCGTGCCGATGTTGCGCGAGTACTGGTTCGACGAACCCACCAAGGTCGACGAGTGGGCCGGCAAGCTGCGCAGGTCAATCCAGTGATCCGGATACAGAACATCTACCACATGCTCGCCTATGCGTTCCAGACGCTGCAGGGGCAGGGCTACCGCGACATCGCAGCCGAGGAGTTCGACAACACCGCCGACCTCCTCGCCGAGATACTGTCACGGGGCGTGAGCCTGCAGCTCAAGCGCGGCCTTGGCCGGGAGTACGTCGACCGCGAGGATATGCTCTCCTCACCGAGGGGCAAGATCGAACTTTCCGAGTCCTTGAAGACGCGCTCGATTCTGCGCAGGCAGCTGGTTTGCAGCTACGACGAGTTCAGCACGGACACGTGCATGAACCGCATCCTCAAGGCGACAATCATGCTCTTGATTCGCTCGGACATCGACAAGGCTCGCAAGAAGGCACTTAGACGGCTGCTTCCGTACTTCGTGGACGTGGAAGACGTGAACCTTTCGGGCGAAGACTGGCACATGCGCTTCGACCGGAACAACCAGACTTATCGCATGCTCATGCACGTGTGCTGGCTGGTCGTGAAGGGCCTTCTCCAGACGCGGGAGAGTGGGAGTCTCCGCATGATGGACTTCCTCGACGAGCAGCGAATGAGCCACCTGTACGAGAAGTTCATCCTCGAGTACTACAGACGTGAGCACCCAGAGCTTTCCGCGGGGGCGCCGTACATCAGCTGGGCGCTCGACGACAGCTTCGATGACATGCTCCCCGCCATGCACACCGACATAACGCTCACACGAGGCAGGACCGTCCTCATCATCGACGCGAAGTACTACAGTCACACGACGCAACAGCAGTTCGACAAGCAAAGTGTCCACTCCGGCAACCTGTACCAGATCTTCACCTACGTGAAGAACAAGGAAGCGGAGCTCGCCAGCACTCACGAGCAGCATAGCGTGTCGGGCATGCTGCTCTACGCCAAGACCGACGAAGACGTGCAGCCTGATGGTGTGTATCAGATGAGCGGTAACCAGATAAGCGTGAGGACATTGGACCTGAACCAGCCCTTCGAGACAATACGTTCGCAGCTCGACGGTATTGCTGAAGCTCATTTCTCAAAAGAAGCGGCTTATGTTTGAGAGCCTGACAAAACATCTGCCTGCGATTGAGAATGCCGAGGGATTTGGCAACTGGGTTGTAGACCGAGAGAGCAAGGGCACCATGAACGACCCAATCAAGCTGCCCTACGTGAATTACGGAACGACGGTTGCTGACGTCGAACAATCAATCTACGACTTCGTCGACGAGCATCCCGAGTACGAGCTCACGCATTACCGCGACATACTTGAACGCAACGGACTCGAGTGGGGCAGCCAAGCAATGTCTGGGGCAGATGTATCGGAACTCGACGGCCAGGCGGTGATGGCGCTTCTGCTCGGAGCCGTGAGAGCAGAACGCTTCTGCGATAGGGCACTGCTCGGCTTCTTTGGGGACGGGAGCATGAGACGCTGGCTTTTGCGTCTGCGCGAGATTGATGACAAAGGCAGCGATGAGTAACAACTTGATCCTCACCATTGAGATACGCAGCGATGAAGACGGACGATAGAGTTGCGACCATCTTTCCCAATGAGGGACTTGTCGTCGGATATGGCACGGTGTGGGCCAGCAGCAAGACGGAACACGCGCGCTTCCGCATAGATGCTGCAAGCACGTTGGAATGCAACATCTCGGCATGAAAACATGTATGAGGGACAATGGATTAATCACCCCTCATACATGCCGGCTAAGCGGCGCGAAGCGTAAAAAACAGACCGCCAAAGAACAGCACGGCACAGGTGCTCACAACCAACTCGAAGTTCGACTTATGCAGCTTCGTCGTGGTATCGGACATTGCCTGTCGAATCTTCTCAGACTCCTGCATGACCTTATCGAACTGTTCGTCGGTCAGATTGCCGCTCTGGAGCAGGGCCTGCGTCTCGTCGGTCTGCATGCTCAGGACTTCCATCTGACGCATGGCAACAGAGTGATTGGTGTCCATGGCCTTATCCATGCTCTGCTTGGCGAAGTCGGCGAGATCCTTGCGATCCATGTCATTGTCCTCGTAATGCGGTACCAGCGTGTTAGTCGCCATTGCTAGTTCTCCGTTCTCGGGCTCACATGGAGCCCGTTAGTGTTTTGCATTGATTACACGGCTTGATGTCCGTACCTCGTGGCCGCATAATGCATGGTAGTACGAAGTGTTGCGTTCTGTGAACAGCCATTATGGCACCAAAATGTCCGTACTAAAGGAGTCAAGATGAACAATGCTGAAGCTGATGCTTTTGGAGAGAAAATTGACCCCGAGTGGTTTAAGTGGGTGATACACCGGCTTGACTCGAGCATACGTAAGCTTGGAGCTGATGCCGACATTGACAGAACAGAGAAAACCATACTTCGTGCGGTGAAGTCGGGAACAATACGTCCCGAATTGCTGGATCAGATTGCAAAGAAGCTCGACGTCTATCCAGACTATCTTGCAGGTCGCTACGCATGGACGCTCAATCTCGACATCATGAAAGAAGAGGGAGTCCTTGACTACTGGCGCGAACACTATCTGAATCCAAAGCAATTCCCATACAAACTTGCGGAGCAGTTACGGCTAGGCTCCTATCGGCAGCTTATTGATACGCTGCTCATCCATGGCATTTCTGAAGCTGAGTACAAGGGTCTAAACTGGGATAAGAGGCACGAGCTCGAAAGAGAACTAGATCGACAAACAACCCGAATTCTCAACCACTGGTTTCCTGACCATGCGAGGCCTGTGGAGGATCTCGAATACTTCCAAACTATGGAATGGCAGGATGAACGTGATGTGATTGAAGCCATGCTTGACTACTTAGAGGACCGAGGGCTCGTGACTGTTTATGACCAAGAACCTGATGATGACTCAGAGGATCCATTCTTTGAGGAGTACAAGCACCTGCCTGTAGTTAGCATGCCTACGATGTCCCGCATCGTCATCAAGGGCGAATCGGGCTTTTGTAGCGTTGATGAAGCATTCACCGACATGGTTGTCATCACACCCGATTGGATCAGCTACAAATACAAGCCTCGTAAGATATCAGAGCATAACTTGCCGATGAGCTGGGCATACCAGCCAAGCGGCCTTGGCTATCGTGCGCTGTTCGATGAAGTTGCCGAGAAGGTCGCCGGTATCCTAGAGCTAGATGACGAGGAGTTTGTTACCGACATAGGTTCAACGACGTTTGCCGTCGCATATCCCAATGGAACAAAGAAGCATAGGGTCTTTTGCCTGCCAGGCGACGACTTTGCTGAGTGCTTTGCACTGGTGAAGAAGATGGTTCCGAGCGAAGAGGCGATTCCACGCGTCCTTATAACCTCAGATAATGAGTAGAAAGCAGCTCGACATCATGCATAGAAGAACGTGAGGTCAAGCGACAACTCCGAGCATAATCTGCGTACTTGTGACACGGTCGGACACTGTCTCCCGAGGACGAAAAGTCGATCTCGGGAGGCAGTTCTTTTATGGAGTCAATCATCGTGGCGTGCATTACTGGTGTCGTAACGCTGATTGGGGTGATCCTTTCCAACTCTAAGAGCAGAGCCGTCATGGAGGTCAAGCTCGACGCCCTCACGAAGAAGGTCGAGAAGCACAACCAGGTCCTGGAGCGCACCTACGTGCTCGAGCAGGACATGACTGTCGCGAAGCACGACATCGAGTCCTTGAGGGAAAGGTGGGCTGACTTGAACGAGTTTCTGGCAAGCAACGAGTGGTACTGGCGACTGGCGCGCACGATCGTGTAGGGAGTCCTTGGCGTGGTCATCGCCAACATTGACCTGATCATGGACTGGTGCGTGCTGGACCCGAGCGTGAGGGGCCTGGTCGTGGCGATTGGAAGACCTCTTTCTGACATTTCCCCAGGCAAATTGATATTTCCTTACGAACAGCCTCCGGTTCTCCGAGGGCTGTTCCATTATTCCCGTACGAAATCGACGTCCCGGAAGAACCGTTAGGGGGAATAATTGCGTGCTCAAATACGGCAAGATACACGGCGTCATTCGGCGGCATTCGGGGTTACCGAAACTGCGTAAACCGATTTTCGCGTTTCTTTATTCCCGTTTGTTGACCTAGGCGAATGCAATCAAGGAGGGCTTGAATTGACCCCGCAGTTTCAACTTAGTTTCGCCCGCTCGAAATCGCCCCTCGGGGAACCCGAATTGTGAATTATTCCCGCAGGGCCCAATTATTCCCGTACCGCCGAATACTCCGCCATACCGCTCAGTAGGGGTATACGGGAATAATTAGGTCGTTTCCCCAGGTAGACATGCAAAAAGAAAGCCTCCGAACCAGAAGGTTCGGAGGCTGTTATTCCCGTGAGTTCGCTAGTGGCTTTGCTCTATAGCGACGCCGAAACACCATCAGGCGGTACTCGACGGTATCAAAACGCGAGTTCAGAAGCCAGTTTCCGTTATTCCCACTCGATGGTCGCGGGCGGCTTGGACGTGATGTCGTAGCACACGCGGTTGGCGCCGGGGACCTCGGCAACGATGCGGCCCGAGATGCGGGCCAGCACGTCGTAGGGCAGCTTGGCCCAGTCGGCGGTCATGGCATCGCTGGACTCGACGGCACGCAGGATGATCGGGCGCTGGTAGGTGCGCTCGTCACCCATAACGCCGACGGACTTGATGTCGGGCAGAACCGCAAAGTACTGCCAGCAGCTGTGCTCGGAGTTGCGCTCGCCGGTCTGCTCAAACAGACGCTGGTTGTAGGCGTCGAGCTCCTCGCGCACGATAGCGTCGGCGTTCTTGAGGATCTCGAGCTTCTCCTTGTCGACCGCACCAATAATGCGGATGGCCAGACCCGGGCCCGGGAAAGGCTGGCGGAACACGATGTGACCCGGCAGGCCGAGCGCCAGACCAAGTGCGCGGACCTCGTCCTTAAAGAAGTGGTCGAGCGGCTCGATAAGGTCGAAGTGCACGCCCTCGGGGAACGGGATCAGGTTGTGGTGGCTCTTGATGGTGGCCGTCTTGCCGCCCGTCTTGCGAGCGCCAGACTCGATGATGTCGGGGTAGATGGTGCCCTGAGCCAGGTACTTGACCGGTTTACCATCGGTCTCGAGCTGCTGCGCCACGGCGAAGAACTCTTTCCAGAACTGGGTACCGATGATGCGGCGCTTCTCCTCGGGCTCGGTCACACCGGCCAGAAGCTCGGCATAGCGGTCCTCGGCGTGGACGTGGATAAAGTCGACGTCAAACTGCTTGGTGAAGACCTCCTCCACCTGCTCGGGCTCGCCCTTGCGCAGCAGGCCGTGGTTGATGAACACGCAGGTCATCTGCTTGCCCACGGCGCGAGCGCCCAGCGCAGCCACGACGGAGGAGTCGACGCCACCGGACAGGGCCAGAATCACGCGGTCGTCGCCGACCTTCTCGCGGAACTCGGCCGTCATGGTCTCGACCAGGTTGTCCATGCTCCAGTTGGGCTCCAGGCCGCAGATCTCAAACAGGAAGTTGCTCAGCAGCTGCTGACCGTACTCGGAGTGCTTGACCTCGGGGTGGAACTGCGTGGTGAAGATCTTGCGCTCGACGCACTCCATGGCAGCAACCGGGCACACGTCGGTGCTGGCGGTAACGGTAAAGCCCTCGGGCACCTCGGACACGGCGTCGCGGTGGCTCATCCACACGGTCTGCTCCATGGGCGTGGAGTTAAAGAGCTTGGCGCCGGCCGTGCGCGTGATAGTGGCGCGGCCGTACTCGCCCACCTCGGAGTGGCCGACCTTGCCGCCGAGCGTCACGGCCGTGATCTGATGGCCGTAGCAAAAGCCCAGGACGGGAAGGCCCAGGTCAAAGATGGCAGGATCGATGGACGGAGCGTCCTCGGCGTACACGGAAGCCGGACCGCCGGAAAGGATGAGCGCAGAGGCGTTCATCTCGCGAATCTCGTCGGCCGAGATGTCGCAGGGGACAATCTCGGAATACACGTTGAGGTCGCGGACGCGACGGGCAATGAGCTGACCGTACTGCGCACCAAAGTCGAGTACGAGGACCTTTGCGGAAGCCTTTTGATCCATGGTTCCCCCTCTTGATGGCGGGGAGCCGGTGCCCACCCGCGTGAATGAACGAAAATAACTTCCATAGTGTACACGTTATATGGGGTTTCTCGTCCCTCGCAGCCATCAGCGCACGGCAAACGCACGACCTGGGCCCCTATTTGACGGCAATTGAAGTGTTACCAGACGTTACAGATGATGTAATACGTTTGAACATTGGACGCCCTGTGCCACAATACTGCCGAACGACTCCGCCTCTGCGGCGGCAAATACGATAGGAATATCAGCATGAAGCGCATCCTTCTCATCGCCACGGGCGGCACCATCGCATCGACCGAGGACGGCAACGGCCTCTCCCCCGCCCTGACCGGTGAGGAGCTCGCCCAGAGCGTCCCCGAGATCTCGGGCCTCTGCGAGCTCGACGTCGTGCAGCCCATGAACATCGACAGCACCAACATGCGCCCGAGTGACTGGATGCGTATCCGCGACGTCATCGTCGAGGGTTATGCCGACCACGACGGCTTCGTGATTCTGCACGGCACCGACACCATGAGCTACACCGCGGCAGCGCTTTCCTATCTGATTCAGGACAGTCCCAAGCCCATCGTACTCACCGGCTCGCAAAAGCCCATGGGCAACCCTTTTACTGACGCCAAACTCAATCTGTACCAGAGCCTGCTCTATGCGCTCGACGAGCACTCGCACGATGTGTCGATCGTGTTTGGCGGCGTGGCCATTGCCGGCACGCGCGCCCGCAAGCAGCGCACCATGAGCTTTAACGCGTTCATTAGCGTCAACTATCCACCCATTGCCTACATCCGCAACGACCGCATCGTGCGCAACGGGCTTCACGGCACGCATCAGGGCGAAAACCCGGTGCGTTTCTACGACAGCATCGACCCGCGCGTATTTGTACTCAAGCTTACGCCCGGCGTAAACCCGGGCATCCTCGACGCCCTTGCCGATAGCTACGATGCTGTAATCCTGGAGACCTTTGGCATTGGCGGTATTCCCGAATTTGGCGAGTCCGGCGAGTCATTCCAGGAGGCAATTTTCCGCTGGGTCGATTCGGGCCGCACCGTCGTTATGACCACGCAGGTCCCCGAAGAGGGCCGCGATTTGGGCGTTTATGAGGTCGGCCGCGCTTACGCCGATCATCCGGGCATCCTGCGCGGCGATGACATGACCACCGAGACGCTCGTGGCCAAGACCATGTGGGCACTCGGCCAGTCACGCGATGCCGCCGAGATTCAGCGCCTGTTCTACAGCCAAGTCAACCACGACCGCATCCCGATGGCGTAATCTCTAAGGCAGCTCCACTTATCGCAACCTTAAACGACAGGTGGTCCCCCTCGGGCCGTGCAAAAATCGGAGTATTCTGCAATTTCTCCGCCGGAGGCATAGAATCGACCGATTGTTAGACGAACTTTTAGGACGAGGGTTCCGTCTAGTAAATATTTATTCCTCATTTTTATTTAGTATGTGGATTAACTACTGCCAAAAAGGCAAAGCCAGCCGCTCGAGCTACCATCTACGGCCAAACTGGTGCTGAATACTCGCGATTTTGCACATCGCAACCAGGGGGACCCGCCCAAAGAGCGTCAAATACAGCGGGGGAACGCCCTATCCGATACCCTCGAGAAGCTCTGACACCGTCATGCCGAGTGCGGGCGCGATCTTAAATAGAACCTTGAGCGTGAAATTTGCCGTCCCATCTTCGATTCGGTCGAGGTAGGGTCGGCTGATTCCTGTCGCCACACAAAAATCAACCTTGGAGATACCAAGGTCCCTGCGTGTCTCTTCGACCCGCCTGCCAAGAATCTGTTTCGCACGTTCGTCCATGCAGCCGAGTTTGAAATGGAGCCGAACATAAACGTAAACTATAGTTTACGTTTTCCCGAATACACAGGAGTTTTCTATGTCGGGTTCTTCGGTCCGCATGCACCGAGCCACGCTTCGCACAAACAGCGCACCGCCCAAGCTCGTCGTCGTTGAAGCAGAATGCCTTTCGCCCGATGAGCGCACAGCATTTGCATTGCTATCAAGTCGCGTCGTCGCCGTTCTGGTCCCTTGCCCGGCGCAAGGTGAACTTGCCATTCAATGCCAAACGCACGGCTGCTCGCTCAATCAGGTTGCCGTAATCGCAACCAGCCAACGCGGCCTGCCGCTCCTTTTAGAAGCCGGCATAGCACTCGCCCTTCGCGGCGCCGGATACGAAAACGAGGCCGCCGCCGATGTAGTCTTTCAACCACGATCGAGCGGCGGCCTCGCAGCAGCCATTGAATATGCGTGCAGGCTCGTTGCCTAAAAGGACAAGCTAGAAACCAAAACCAAAGCCCGTTCCGGTAATCGCCGAGTACATAAAGTAAACGTTGATCACGTTGAGGAACACACCCGTGATGCAACCGTTGCGCAGGTAGCGCTCGCACACGATGCGCGCCATGGCGGCGGAGTCATCATTGTTCTTTGCTTGACGACCGGCGGTAAAATACGTCGCCACGCCGAGCAGCAGGTTGAGCACCGGCAGCGCCAGCAGCTCGTAGCTCTTGCCCCAACGCGTCACCTCGCCTGCTGCGTTAAACTTTGTTGCCACCTCGGGACCAATGTTGGGGATAACAAACGCTGCAACCACCAGCGGAATCACCGCGCGCACCAGCAGCGCGATGCCCATGTAGCCGGCTTTTTTGCCATATTTAAACATGCGCGTCGCCCTTACACGTTAAAGCGGAAGTGCACGACGTCGCCATCGGCCATGACATAGTCCTTGCCCTCAATGCGCAGCTTGCCGGCAGCCTTAGCGCCCTGCTCGCCGCCGAGCTCGATGTAGTCGTCGTAGCCAATGACCTCGGCCTTAATAAAGCCGCGCTCAAAGTCGGTGTGGATGACACCGGCGGCCTGCGGGGCGGTCGCGCCCTGACGAACCGTCCAGGCCTTGACCTCCATCTCGCCGGCCGTAAAGAACGACTGCAGGCCGAGCAGCTTGTAGGCTGCCTGCGCGAGCACGTCCAGACCGGGCTGCTCCAGGCCCAAGCTTTCCAGGTAGTCGGCGGCGTCCTCGGGATCGAGCTCGGAAAGCTCGGCCTCGATCTTGGCGCAGATCGGCAGCGGCTTGACACCATCGATGGGCGCCAGATCGTCGTTGAGCATATCCTCGTCCACGTTGGCCACATACAGGATGGGCTTCATAGTGAGCAGGAACAGGCCCTTGGCAGCAGCGCGCTCCTCATCGGTCATCTCCATGGATGCGGCGCGCTTGCCCTCGTTGAGCCAGGCAAGCAGGCGCTTAGCGACCTCAAACTTGGGCATGAGCTCCTTGTCGCGCTTGGCCTCCTTCTCGAGCTTGGGCAGCTGCTTCTCGAGCGTGCCCATGTCGGCCAGGATGAGCTCGGTCATGATGGTATCGGCGTCACCGGCGGGGTCGACGAACTCGCCCGTGCGGCCCACCTCACGCATGACGTTGGGGTCCTTAAAGTAGCGCACGACCTCGCAGATGGCATCGGTCTCGCGGATGTTTGCCAAGAACTGGTTGCCCAGGCCCTCGCCCTCGTTGGCACCCTTCACCAGACCCGCGATGTCGACAAACTCGACCGTAGCCGGCACAATGCGGCCGGGGTTAACGATGTCGGCAAGCTTTTGCAGGCGGCTATCGGGCACGTCGACGATACCCACGTTGGGGTCGATCGTGGCAAACGGGTAGTTGGCGGCAAGGCCAGTCTTTTTGGTAAGCGCGGTGAACAGCGTCGACTTGCCCACGTTGGGCAGGCCCACGATACCGATGGAAAGGGACACGACAGCTCCTTTTGGTACAGGTACTTCAAACTGTATAAGTATAGCGCCGCCGCAGCATCCGGGCGAATCCGGACACCGCGGCGGCGCAAATGAAGCAGAGATGCGTGAGAGTTCGAGACAGCAGTCCTTACTTAAGCTCGGGCCAGAAATCCTTGTTGGCCTCGATGAGCTCGTCCAGGATCTGCTTAGCAACGCTCGCCGAAGGAATGGTCTTGGAGAGCGTGAGTGCCTGCCAGAGCTTCTGATAGCTGCCCTCAACCCAAGCCTGGACAACGAGCTTCTCGACGGAAACCTGCTGCTCCATCAGGCCCATCTGGAACTTCGGATTCGGTCCCTGGCAGATCTTCTCAATGACGTTGTAACCGACGATGCAAGGCACCTCGACCATGGCCGTCGGGTCGAAGTTGGGCACAGCGCCATCGTTGGGGACGATCAGCAGGAAGCGCTCGAGCGTGTTCTCGGCCAGTGCGCAGGCAAGGTCGACGATGTAGTTGGCATGTACATCCGGCTCAAAGCCGCCGTCCTTGGCAGTACCCTTGGCGATGATGTCGCGGCAAGCGCCAAAGACCTTCTTCTCGCGGCCGTCCATAACCTCATTGGCGCGAGTGTAGTTGGGGTCAGACGTCTCGACGACATAGTCCGGGTACAGGTAATACTTGAGGTAGGTATTGGGAATCGTCTCGGGATCGACAGCATAGACATCCTTGGCCTTGCCGAAGGTGTGAATCCAGCTCTCCTCGACATGCTGCTCCTTACCGGCCTCGTGCTCGATGCCGTCCAGGTAGCCGTTCTTAGCCATGTGCTCCTTAATCTGCGGCATGAGGTCGTTGCCGTCCTTGTCGTAGATTTTGCTCCACCAACCAAAGTGGTTGAGGCCGTAGTAGCTATACTGCAGCTCGCGACGATCCTTGATGCCGCACATACGACTCATCTTATCCAAAAGGTCGATACGCATCTCGCAGATGATGATGCTGCGGCTGTTGGGGCGCCGCACGAGGCAGGCCTCGG
>CAJMSL010000037.1 GCA_905216045.1 uncultured bacterium | reverse complement strand
CGCAGGAAGGTCGACTTACCCGAACCAGAGGCTCCGATAATGGTGACGACCTCGCCGGGGTAAACGGACAGGTCGATGCCCTTGAGTACCTCGAGCGAGCCGAAGCTCTTGCGCAGGCCCTCGACGCGGATGAGCGGCTCATTGGTCTGTGCGGCGGCCGCAACGCCGGTAATGGCGGTATCTGCCATGATGATTCTCCTCGTCCTAAGCCTAGTTGGAGCTGGGCAGCGTGACCGGAGCCTCGGCGCCGAGCTTTTTGCCAAAGGCCTCGAGCAGGCGGCTCGCCACGAGCGTCAGGATCAGGTAGACCACGAGCGCCACGCAGTAGACCTCCATCTGGCGGTAGTACACGCCGGCGACGGTGGTGGTGGCGTACATGAGGTCGAACACGCCGATAACCGAGAGCACCGACGAATCCTTGATGTTGATGATGAGCTCGTTGGTGAGCGCCGGAATCGCGTTTATAATGCCCTGGGGGAACACGACTTTGCGCATGGCTTGCCACTGCGACAGGCCCAGCGAGCGTGCTGCCTCGGCCTGGCCGGGATCGATGGACTCGATGCCGCCGCGCAGGACCTCCATCATGTAGGCGGTGGAGTTGAGCGAGATGGTAACGAGGCCGGCGGTGAAGGTGCTCCAAATCTGGTTGGCCTGAGCGGTCTCGAAGCCCATGCCGCGCAAAACGGTGAAGCCCGCGTAATAGATGAGCAGACACTGGACCATCATGGGCGTGCCGCGCACGATGGTGGAGTAGACGGTCGCAAAGCCGCGGCCGATACTCTTAAAGAAGCGCACCAGGTCGTTATCCACGCGGTCGAACGTCTGAATACGCAGGAACACAAAGAGCAGTGCCAGGAAGAATGCGATGACAGTGCCGAAGGTGGCAAGCGCGATGGTGATCTCGATGCCGCGGATGAAGAAGTCGCCGCTCTTGTAGGTCATGTAGACCAGGCTCGACAAAAAGTCGCTGGGGTTGGAATCCGAGACAATGCTCACCTGCACCAGGTCGATAAACGACATGATGCAGCGGTCCACGAAAAAGATCGCTGCGATGGCGACCACAACATAGCTACCCAGGCGCGCGCCGCGGCGGAAACGCTCGGATGCGAACGGCGACTTTTCGCGATAGTCGTTCCAGTGCATGAGCTTGGTGACCAGCGCCGCCGCCGACACGACGAGCCAGGCCCAAAGGATTGCCCAGAGGCAGTCTTGGAACACGCCCGTAGGCGCCAAGAAACTCATCGGCGTGGGGTTGCGCTGGCTAAACGCCAGGCCGAGCGCCGCGATGACGCTCGTGCCCAGGTATACATAACGGTGGTCGGCCTTGATAAAGGAGGCCAGGCGATTGATGGTTTTCATGCTGCCTCCCTATGCCGGCTGACGGTCGAGGCACGCGTCCCACATTTGGTCGCGCTCCTCTTGGCTAATGCCCTTGAGTGTCTTGTCGATGAGCTTAAGCAGCTTGTCCGAGCCCTTGCGGCAGCCGACGTTTGCCGTGACTTCCTGCTTAAAGCCCTCGCCCTCGGCAAATCGAATCGGCACGATACCCGGGTTTTGGGCCATATAGCCCTTCTCGTTCTCGGTATTGTAGGTCACGGCGTCGCAGGTGCCCTGCAGCAGGTTCGAAAACACCGTGGGGACCGAATCGACCGGGTTCTTGTGGACAACGCCCGGGATCTCGTCGATGACGGTGTCGAGCATGGTGTCCTTTTGGCCGAGGACCGTTGCGCCGCTAAAGTCGCTGAGCTTGGTCGCATTTTGGTAGGGCGAGCCCTCTTTTACGAACAGGCCAAAGTAGCCAATGAAGTACGGGTCGGAAAAGCCGACGGACTCCTCGCGCTCGGGCGTGGCGCTCATGCCGGCAATGATGAGGTCGATCTGGCCGTTGTTGAGCGAATCGATAAGACCCGAGAAGCTCTGCTTGACGGCAACGGGCTCGCCACCGAGGGCCTTGCAGACGATCTTGGCGATCTGCACGTCGTAACCATCGGCATAGGCGCCCTGCACGTTGTCGATGGGGATAGTGTACTTGCTGGCTTCGGAGACCTGCCAGTTGTACGGGGCGTAGGCCGCCTCCATGCCGATGCGGATCTTGTCCTTGCCGATCACGGAATCGGACAGGTCGTCGCGACCGCCGCCCGTCGTGGGCTGGACCACTTCCAGCGTGGATGGGCGCTGGCAACCGGCAAGTGCGCCGGCGACGACGGAAGCGCTCGCAGCAAACGCACTGCCTAAGAAGATACGACGGCTGCACACCGGCTGTGGATGCGCGTCGCGTTGATGGGGAGAATGCATAATCTGCCTTCCCTGTTGAATCGTATGCTGACGACTTAACAGGATACCGCTCAGCGCTACCTCCAGCAAATGCATATATAAATGCATATATACAAGTTTACGAACTGAAAACGATTGATAGTCGTTGGGGACGTTCTTAAACGACTAGTCAAACAAGAACGTCCCCAACGACTAGGCATGAAAAAGGCAAGGCATAAACCTTCTGGTCGTGCCTTGCCTTTTGAATGACAAATTATCGCTCTGGACGGCGCGCAGCATCGACCGAGCGGCGGAACCTCTAGAGCAAGGTAACGCTAAAGCTGCGCTTGTCCGTCTCGCCGGGAGCCAAGGTGATGGTGTTGACCTTGTGCTCAAAGACGTCGTCCTCGGTGTCCGTGGTGGTATGACCGGTCCAGGGCTCGAGCGCCACAAACGGGGCGTCGTTGGCGGCAGACCACACGCCGATGTACTTAAAGCCCTCAAAGTCGATCTTGACGCCGTGGCCCGACTTGCGGCCGCGCAGCGTGAGCGTGGAGCCCGGGGTATCGGTGAACATGATGGCGTCGTTATCGAAGCTGCGGTGCGTGATGGGCAGCACGTCCGAGTTATCGGGAGCCTTGTAGCTACCCTCGAACGTCATGAGGCCATCGGGCGTGATGATGGGGGCCTCGTTGGTCCAAGCCTCGGTAAATGCCAGCTCGTAATCCTCGAACGCCTCGTCCTCGGCACCGGGAGCAGGTACGTTAAATGCGGGGTGGCCGCCCACCGAGAACGGCAGGTCCACGTCGCCGGTATTGGTGACGGCAAAGGTCTGGGTAAGTGTGGCGTCACCAGTCAGGGCATAGGTCATGTTGAGCTTAAAGTGGAACGGAAAGGCCTTGAGCGACTCGGGCGTGTCGGTGATCTCGTACGTTACCGAGGAGCCGTCCTCCGAAACCTCGACCAGCTTGTGCTCGACGATGCGCGCGAGGCCGTGGCGCGGCATCTCGCAGGTGCCAGCCGCAGACGTCGCCGTGTTGTTGCGCAGCGAGCCCACAATGGGGAACAGGATGGGCGCATGCTTGCCCCAAAAGGCGGGGTCGCCCTGCCACAGATACTCGTTGCCGTTGAGGGCAAGGCTCGTGAGCTGAGCGCCCATGGAATCGATGGCCGCGGTGAGGCTGCCGCGCTTGATGGTAGTGACGGTAGACATGCTACTTCCTCCAAAAGTAAACAATAGTGTCGAGGGCTATTGTCCCACTCTTGGCGGCGGGGTTGAGCGACAGGCGCAGTTATTGAGCAATAGCGTAAAGGTCAAACCCGCCCTGCGGAGTGCTATCGACCGTATCGGGCGCCTGCGAGTTAAAGCTCACGGGAACCATGCGCTTTGAGGCGCGGAAGCGCGTGCCGTCGGTGGCGACGGGCGGTTCGTCGACGGTGAGCTCGTAGTCGCCGGGCTTGAGCTCGATGCCGTCACCAGCGGAATTGACGTATTGATACTCGTCAATCGTCTGCCCTTTGAGCGTACGCCCCACGATGTGGATGAGCATTTGGCTGTCGCCACGCGCGGTGTCCCACATCGCGCCGTCCTTGACCTCAACCGACACATGTACCGAGCGCGTGCGGCTGAGCGATTGCTCGACAGACATCTCGACCTTGGCGGCGTCTTGACGCTGCTGCTCGACATGGCTCCAAACGCTACCGATTGCCGAGCAGGCGATAACGCCGGCCATGAAGGCGATGAGGATGGGGCCGAGCGGAGAACGGCGGTCCGCGTCTTCCTCACGAGCCAGGTCGGGGCGATGTGCGGGCGCAGGCGCCTGGGCGCCTTGCGCGGGCACGTCGAGAATGCTGAAGGATGCCGTGCTGTCGGGGTCGATGGTGTGACGCGGCTGCGGGATCTTTGCCGGCGAGATGGACATGTCCGCCGGCTCACCGAGTGTGGCCGTGGCATCGGCCTTAGCCTCATCGGCCTCGGCTTGGGCCCAAGCCTGCTCAAAGGTCAGGGGCTCGGCGGCATCGGAGGCGGCATCAGGCTCGACAGCGGCATCGTTGCCGGTCTCGTCCTCGTCGCTCGACACGTCACGCGACGCGGGCTCGTCCCACTCCTCGTCCGGAGCCTCGCCCTCGCTATACCACCATTCAAAGTTATCGATATCCATACGGGGCGCCCCTTAGGCCTCGCAAATAAACACTCGCTAGTCTTATACCCCCAGACGGCACCGAAGCTCACCCGCGCCGGACACGAAAACCGTCACAACATTCGACGTTTTTCCTCGTTTTCGAGATTTTCATCGAATGTTGTGACGGTTTAGGCGGCAGCCACGCCGCGAATGTGACAAAGAGACTGTCCCTTTGTCACATTCTGTTAGAGTTGCAGGGATTGAATCCCGCTTATTCACGCGACATTGGAGTGACAACCTTGACCGCCGCAACCACGCCAAAAAGTAAGTCAACCGCCGCCGCGCTCTCCCCCGCGCGCACCAAGCTCTGCCTGGCGCTGCTCGTGTTGTTAGGCTTTTCGCTCGGCTGTTCGGAGTTCGTGGTCATCGGCATCGAAAGTGACTTGGCGACGGAACTCGGCGTATCGCTTGCCACCGCAGGCCAACTTATTAGCGTGTTCGCACTGATCTACGCTATCGCGACGCCGGTGCTCGCGCTCAGCACGGGGCGCTTCCGTCGTTACCAACTGCTCGTGTGCTATAGCATCGTCTTTGTGCTCGGCAATCTGGTCATGGCGCTGGCACCCAACTTTCAAGTGCTGTTCGCCTCGCGCATCATCTTGGGCTCCGTCTCGGGCGCACTGCTCGCCGTGGGCGTGACGTATATCCCCGAGCTGCTGTCCCCGCAGCAGACCTCACTCGCCATCTCGGTGGTCTACGTCTCATTTTCAATAGCAATGGTCTTTGTCACTTCGATCGGCAAGTTTGTGGCCGACACGCTCGACTGGCACGTGGCCATGTACGGCACGCTGACCTTTGCCGTTCTGATCCGCGGAGCGCTCGTGATGTTTATGCCGCGCGCTGGGCAAACCGACGAGCCCGCCACCTTTCGCGAGCAGGCGGGTCTGCTACGCGAGCCGAGCATCGTCACCGGCATGCTCATCTTTTTGTTTGGCGTGGGGTCGGTCTACGTTTTCTATGGCTACGTGACGCCTTATCTTGAGCAGGTGCTGGGCATGGGCACGGTCGAAGCCAGTACCACGCTCATGGCCTACGGCGTGTTCTGCCTGATCTCGAACATCCTGGGCGGATGGATCGATGCGCGCTTTGGCATGAAGGCGCTGCTTGTGACGTTCGTGCTGCAGGCTGCGGCGTTACTCGGGCTGTTTGCTGTGGGCGGCACCATGCCGCTCGCGCTGGCCTTTGTCTTTAGCTTGGCGCTGCTCATGTACTTGTTCTCGGTGTCGTGCATCACGCACTTCATGGACGTGGCACGCAGCCGCCATCCCAAGTCGATGGTACTCGCAAGTTCGGTTGAGCCCATGGCGTTTAACGTCGGCATCTCGTTTGGCACCGCAGTGGGCGGCGCCGTGGTAAGCAGCATTGGCATTGCGCACGTAGGCGCAGTGGGTGCCGCGTTCTCGCTTGTGGCCTGGGTGCTTACGCTGGTGACGATTAAATTGGCTCACTGGGAGCGCAGGCGGGCAAGGGCGCAGGCGTAGATGCGATACTCGAGCTCGATGATGGCGATCGAAAGGAAACCGCATATGCAACGTGTACTGTTTATCTGCCATGGGAACATCTGTCGCTCGACGATGGCTGAGTCCGTGTTTACCGAGCTAGTGCGGCGCGCCGGGCGCGCAGGCGAGTTTGTCATTGATTCCGCTGCGACCTCGACCGAGGAGATCGGCAACCCGCCACACCACGGCACCATTGCCAAGCTACGCGAGGTCGGGATTCCCGTCGTCGCACATCGCGCACGTCAGGTGCGTCGCGCGGAGTATGGCGACTGGGACCACATTGTCTATATGGACGACGAGAACGCCCGCGCCCTGTACCGAATTTTTGGGAAGGACCCCGATGGCAAGATCTCGCGCCTGCTCGATTGGACCGATCGCCCCGGCGACGTGGCCGACCCCTGGTACACCGGCAATTTCGACGCCACCTACCGCGATGTACTCGCCGGTTGCACCGCCATGCTCGAGCAGCTGTAGGCGCTCGGGCGGCGCGGGCACACGGGCCACGCCATCGGCATAAAACGAGCGTGGATTTTCTCCCACTTTGAGCGTTCGAGTGCGCTCTAAACGGGAGAAAATCCACGCTCGTTATCTCGGTGGGAGAAAATCCACGCTCATGAATGTGGCAAAGGGACTGCCCCTTTGCCACATCCGGGACTGGCCCTAGACCGGCTTGACCTCCAGCTTTATCCCCTCGGCGCAGGAGTCGCCCAAAACATCCGAAAGGGCCCAGGTCGCATATAGCGGCAAATAGAGAACCGCTCCGTTGCGCTCAACGTTGCCTCTCGAGAAAACAATCCCGAGCCTTACGCCATATTCAGCCGTATCAAGCACATGACCGAGCGCAGCGTGCGCGTGGTAATAGGAGCCCGATTTAACCTCGATCGGAACAGCCGTCCCATCCGGCCCATCGACCACAAAGTCCACTTCACCGCGCTTTTTAGTCTAATAGTAGTAAAGCTGGCGATTTTGGGCAGCCAGCTGCTGGGCCACCACGTTTTCGTAAATGCCGCCCAGATTGGGCTCCTTGCTATCAAGATACGCCGCTTGGGCGACTCCAACGGGGTAGCGCGCCATCAACATGCCCGTATCCGATTGGTATAGCTTGAACTGCGATGGCCGTGCCGTCTTGAGCAGGGGCGACTTTGGCTCGGTTACGATATCGGCTTTGAGAGCAACGCCGGCATCGACAAGCCATACAAAATCTCGCTGATACTTCTCGTAGTGAGCCTTGGGGTCAATGGAATTGAGCACGAAGCGCTTGTTTTCGCCCTCGAGCATAATAGGGAGCTGATCGTAGATGCTCTGCACCTGCAGGGCTCGCCCGCTTGCATACTTGGAGATATCCCGCCGGTACTGTTCGTTGAGCTCTGACTGCAGCTGACGAACAGAGGCAAGGTCGCCCTGCGTGTCAAGGAAACGCTGCACGACCTCCGGCATTCCGCCGACAACGGTATAGGTCCTGAAGTTTGCCATCATCGCGTCATGAATGTAATCAGGAATGGGCCTCTCGCTGATACACGCGTCACGTATCGTTTGGCGAGCCCCCTCGCTCACCCCGGTTGCCCAGCAAAACTCCTCAAAATCGAGCGGGAACATCCTAAGCTCGTGGACATACCCCACGGGATAGGACCTGACGCCCTTGAACTGGGTCCCGAGCATTGACCCCGAAAACGCCCAGCGGCACCTCCCGTCCTCTACAAGGAACTTTGCCATCGTCATGATGTCGGGGGCCTCTTGGACCTCATCGATAAACACGAGCGTTTTGCCTGGTGCAATCGACTTTCCCGAAAGAAGCGTCACCCTGCTGATGAAATCATCGGCATTCCGCGCCTCGAGAAGAGCATCTTTTGCCTGGCGATTTTCCATGAGATTGAGCTCGATGTAGGTTGCATGGCTGGCTTTGCCAAATGCGCGAATCGAATAGCTTTTGCCGATCTGGCGAGAACCCGTGATGAATAAGGCCTTTTGCTCGGCAGACTTCAGCCAACGCTCCAGCTCTGCCGCTATTTTCCTGCGCAGCATAGGCTCTCCCCTCAGTGTCATCAAATGAAATGCAAAGTTTTATACGCTTGATTATCGATGAAACGCAGAATTTTTAGAACCTAAAATCGGATGAAATGCAGAGATTTGAGATTACAAGCATAATAGAAGGGGCACCACCGGCGAATGTGACAAAAGAACTGTCCCTTTGTCACATTGCGCTCGACTACTCGTCGACGATCTCAGCAAGCCAGACGTTCAGCGTATCGACCTCGGGACAGCAGAACTTTGCCGTGCCTGGCTCGTTGCCGGGCACGGTCCCGCCATAGCGCAGGATATCGATATAGGGAAATCCCACATGGCAGGCCATGGCACACATCTTGCCGCGGTCTCGGTCGAAGTCGAAGACGTCACCCGGCTTATGCCCGTGATGGCAGCGGCATGTGCCCAGCTGGTCCACGCAGCTAATGCGAATACGTGGGCGCCTGCCGCGCGGGGCACCGAGCGGCTTGTTCTCGCCCGCCGCCTCGGTGCTGCTCTCGTCGGCGTTACTCATGGTCAATCACATCCAGGCAGGCCTCGATGGGAAGGCCGGCGGACTTATCCTCCTGGTCGGCATTGCGCTCGATGAGCTCCGCTACCACACGCATGGCATCGCTCGTCGCGCGCTGCAGGCTCCAACCGGCCATAACGCGGCCGACAAGCACCGCCGAGAACGTGTCGCCCGTGCCCGGAAAGTAGACCGGAATCAGCTCGAAGGGAATCGTGAAGTACTCCCCCGCCACATGGTCGTAACCGATGACGACATTCGCACCGTCGACCACAGCGCTCGTAATGACCACCGACTTGGCGCCCAGGGCACGCACGGCATCCACAAGAGTGCGGCCCTCATCGGGCGTGATTTGCTCGGCAATGGGCGTATCGGTGAGCAGGCACGCCTCGGTGTAGTTTGGCACCGCATAGTCGGCGCACTCGAGCAGGCTGCGCATGAGACCGATCGTGGACTCGGGCACGCCGGCGTAGAGCTTGCCGTTGTCGCCCATGATGGGGTCGACGAACACCTTGGTACCCTTTTGCGCGCGACGGTGGCAGAAGTCCGAAATGATGCGCGTCTCTTCCTCGGTCACGATAAAGCCGGTAGAGATGGCGTCGAACTCAAAGCCGAGCTCCTCCCAGATGGCGAGGCTCTGGCGCACGTACTCGGTGGTGTCGTGGATGTAGAACTTGGGATAGTTGAGCGTATCGGACACAAGTGCCGTCGGCAGGTTGTGGATGCGGTAGCCCATGTGCGACAGCACCGGCAGCATGGCGGAAAGCGCGACCTTGCCGTAGCCGCACATATCGTTGATCAGCAGCAGCTGAGTGTTCTTCATGAGGGTCTCCCTTGGTTCGGGCACGGCGCAGCAGCGCCACAGTGCGACTAAGTGTAGCGCAGGGGACGTTGTGAGCGGGCGCTACGGTCGCGAAGAGCGCATTGTTGCGAAAAGGTTACGAAAACGAGGTAGTCGTTGGGTGTTCCTATAGTTTTGTCAACCGTCGGGGCTACTCCCGGTAGGGCACCCGGTCGCGCATCACGGCGTATATCGCCCTGAGCCGCTTCCTCGCGACGGCCTTGAGCGCCCGCCCGTGCCCCATGCCCCGTGCCCTGCAGGCCCGGTAGTACTCGCCGTAGCGCCCCGAGGACCTCACCAGGCTGTTGCACGAGAAGATCAGCAGGGACTTGAGCCTCGCGTCGCCGCGCCTGGACGCCCTGACCGACCTCACCGACGTGCCGGAGCTCCTCACCCTCGGGGCTATGCCGCAGTACGAGGCCAGGTGGTCGTGGTCCGGGAACCTCCCGATGTCGACCGACACCGCGAGCTGCGCCGCGGTCCTCGGGCCGATGCCGGGCACGGTGAGCAGGCACGCGTAGGCCTCGTCGCCCTCGAGCAGCGCCGCCGTCTCGGCCTCGAGGGCCCCGGCCTCGTCGAGGGCCTCCGATATTCGGGCGGCCAGGAACCTGACCTGCCTGTTCTCGGCCTCGACGAGCGCCGGCGGGGGCGCGGTGGAGGCGGCCGCGGCCTCCCCGGCGGCCTCGGCCCGCGGGCCCTCGGCCCCGGAGCGGGCGATCCCCCACGCCCCGCCGAACCCGGCGAGCAGCTCCAGCCACCGCCGGTCCGACAGGTCGACCGCGGCCTCGAGGGCCGGGCAGGACTCGAGCAGCACCGCGCGCAGGCGGTTCTTGTCCCTGGTCGCGCAGGCGACGACGTGGTCGCGCTGCGACGAGAGGGCGCGGGCGGCCTCGAGGGCCTCGCCGCGGCCCGGGACCCCCGACAGGGAGTCCGGCACGCCCAGGGCGGTCCGCGCGATCACCGCGGCGTCGCGCTCGTCGGTCTTGGCCTCGCCGGCGAACAGGCCCGCGGCGCGGCTGGCGGCGAGCCCGGGCAGGTAGGCGACCCCGAGCCCCGCGGCGCGGGCCCGCCTCACGGCGAGGGACCCTATGTTGCGGAACTGGTCGACGACGACGAGCGTGCCGGCGGGCGCGGAGGCGAACAGCGCGTCGAGCTCGACCTCCCTGTTGCGGACGGGGGCGCTGGCCAGCACCTCCCCGTCGCGGTCGATCAGGCAGGCCCAGTGCGACGACTTGCCGACGTCCAGGCCGAGCACGGCCGCGGGTCTGGTGGATGGCGCTTTCACGGTGGTATCCTTCCGGTAGTCGTTCGACCGGATGGCCTCCCCCTCGGCACTCACATTACCAGCCGCGGCACCTGCCCGGCACTTTCCTATCAGCCGTCGGGGGCGGCGCGCCCCGCGCCGGCAGCACCCAACAGGCCCTCTCGGGGGCAGGGACGTTCGGCCGTGCGCGGGCGCCCGGTCGGCGGCCCGTTCTGGGCGCGCCTCAATCGTAGCCCGAGATGGTCCCAGGCTGACAATTTCGACTGTAATGGACGTTCTTAAACGACTACATAGAACAAGAGTGGATGATCTCCCGGTTTGAGCCTGCATTCAAGCTCAAAGTGGGAGATCATCCACTCTCGTTTCGTTTGTTGATTTCGATGCCTACATTTGTAGGAACAGTTCGTGGAGGCGGGTGTCTTCGTCGAGTTCGGGGTGGAAGGTTACGCCGAGCTGGTTGCCCTGGCGCGCGGCGACGATACGGCCGTCGACTTTCGCTAAGGCCTTTGCGTCGCCGTGGACCTCGACGATGCGGGGCGCGCGGATAAACGTCAGCGGCACTTCACCGTCGATGCCAGCTACCTGCCCCTTGGTTCGAAAACTGCCGAGCTGCCTGCCGTAGGCATTGCGCTCAACGAGCACATCCATGGTTGCCAGGCGCGGCGTGCCCTTATCGTCATGGGCGGCAAGGTCGTGAGCCAGCAGAATCAGGCCGGCGCAGGTGCCCAGGACGGGCATGCCTTCAACAATGCGGGTGCGAAGCTCCTCGAGCATGCCCAACTCATCAAGCAGCTTCCCTTGAACGGTAGACTCGCCGCCGGGAAGTACCAGACGGTCAAAGTCCTGCTTCAAATCAGCCGCCTGCCTCAGCTCAATACAGCGCGCGCCCAGCTCGGATAGTCTTGCCTCGTGCTCGGCAAATGCGCCTTGGACCGCCAGCACGGCGACCGTTTGGTCTGCATAATCGCTCATGTGCGATCCTTTCTGCCGGACTAGCGTCCGCGCTCCTCCATGATGATTTCGATCTCGTCGGCGTTGATGCCCACCATGGCCTCGCCCAGGTCCTCCGAAAGCTCGGCGATGAGCTTGGCATCGGTGAAGTTTGCCACGGCCTTGACGATGGCGGCGGCGCGCTTGGCGGGGTCGCCGCTCTTAAAGATGCCCGAGCCGACAAAGACGCCCTCGGCGCCCAGTTGCATCATCAGCGCGGCGTCGGCAGGGGTCGCTACGCCGCCGGCGGCAAAGTTCACAACGGGAAGCTTGCCCGTGGCATGGACCTCGCGCACCAGCTCGACCGGAACCTGCAGTTGCTTGGCTGCCTCAAAGAGCTCGTCGTCGCGCAGAGCAACAACGTCACGGATCTGCTTTTGGATCTTGCGCATGTGGCGCACGGCCTGGACCACGTCGCCCGTGCCCGGCTCGCCCTTGGTGCGAATCATCGTGGCGCCCTCGGCAACACGGCGCAGCGCCTCGCCCAGATCACGGGCGCCGCAGACAAACGGCACGTCAAACTGGGTCTTGTCGATGTGATAGACGTCATCGGCAGGGGAGAGAACCTCGGACTCATCGATGTAGTCGATCTCGATGGCCTGCAGGACCTGCGCCTCGACGATGTGACCGATGCGGCACTTGGCCATGACGGGGACGGAGACGGCCTCCTGGATGCCCTTGATCATCTTGGGGTCGCTCATGCGCGAGACGCCGCCTGCGGCACGGATGTCGGCCGGGATGCGCTCGAGAGCCATGACGGCACAGGCGCCTGCCTCCTCGGCAATGCGCGCCTGCTCGGGTGTGGTGACGTCCATGATGACGCCGCCCTTGAGCATCTGCGCGAGTTCGCGATTGAGTTTGACGCGATCGGCCTTGCTGGTCTGTTCTGCCATGGTTGCTCCCTTGGTTGGCATGTGCATTGCTTGACGGAACATCCTATCGGGGAGCTGGGTATGGCAAAATACTCAGTTTTCGAGATAATAATAAGGTCAGCCTAATACCAGATTGAACAGCTCGATAAGGTCAGGTGGCAAACTCATGCTTGACTACAATTTGGAAAAACGCGGCGAAGCATCGCTTTATGAGTATGTTTACCAGAAAATTCGAGATGATATTGTTGCTGGACGTATTGCGGCGGGGGAGCATCTTCCGTCTAAGCGCGCCTTTGCCAGTCATCTGGGAATCAGTGTCATTACCATCGAGAATGCATATAGCCAGTTACTTGCCGAGGGCTATATTTGCTCAATGCCGCGTCGTGGCTACTACGCTTGCGAGCTTCCGGATGCACCGGTTTTGGCTTCGGCTGCGGAGCGCATCGACCGAGATGCCGCCTCTGCGGGTCCCAGCGCGCATGATGTCAACGGACAGGTCGAGCTATTCGATGCACTTTCTCCTTCCGCTTTGGAGGCGGCGCGGCTTTGGCAAAGCGCACTACGGGCGACGCTGGCATCCGAAGATGAGCGCGAAATCTTTTCGCCCGCACCGGCGCAGGGCACCGCTCGGCTGCGACGCGCAATTGCTCACCACCTGCGTGGGACAAGGGGCATGAATGTCGATCCCAATAACATTGTTATCGGCGCGGGCGCCCAGCTGCTCGATACCATGTTGGTTCAGTTGCTTGGCGCTGACAAGGTGTATGCCGTTGAGGACCCGGGCTATTTACGTCTGACGCGCATCTATCAGGCTATGGGCTGCAAAGTTCGACATATCCCGTTGGATGATGAGGGCGTGGACTTGAGCGCTCTGCAGAAAACCGGGACCGATGTACTTCATCTGATGCCGTCCCATCAGTATCCGACCGGCCTTGTGACGAGCATTGCGCGGCGCTATGCGCTTCTGAGCTGGGCCGCCGAGCGACCAGGTCGGTATCTCATCGAAGATGACTTTGATTGTGAGTTTCGCCTTGCCGGGAAGCCGATTCCCGCGCTCGCGTCGATCGATGCCGCCCAGTCGGTTATCTACACCAACACGTTTTCGAAGAGCCTTTCATCGGCGTTGCGTTTGGCGTACATGGTGTTGCCCGATGAGTTAATGGAGCGGTTTAGGCGCAACCTTGGTTTCTACGCCTCGTCGGTGAGCTCTGTTGATCAGGTCGCTTTGGCGCGTTTGCTGGAATCGGGTGATTACGAGCGACATGTGAACCGCGTGCGCGTTCGTGCTCGCGAGGCGCGTGATGGCCTGATGGCGCTTGTGCGGAAGGTATTTCCGGCAGGAGAGGTCTCGATCGAGCATGCAGACGCGGGCCTTTACTGTATCGTGGTTGCGGAGCGTGGAGCGGGCGGAAGCTCTTTTGTGCGGGCCCTCACGCGCTCGAGTATCCCTTTTGTCGATATCAGTGACTGTTATTGGTGTGCCGATGGCGCATCTGTTCCTGAAAACTCAAGTCAAATTCTTGTTCAGTATGACGATTTGAGTCCAAAAATGCTTAATACCTTGGAATTGCAGCTAATGGGGGGTGCTCTGCAACCTAAGTGAGTAGACTTTTAGCACTTTGGCGACCAGGCAGTTTTGTAACAAGTTATCTACCTGCGGTTTTGAAAAGCAGGAAGACCGGCCTGCTCGGAATGTTCAAAAAAGTCTACTCACTTGCCGCGTAAAGCTTCTGCATGAGAAAAAATGGGGTTTTCAACAGAACTTCGTCCAGCTCTCGGCAAGCTTTTGGTCAGTTGGGGAGGGCTGTTGAAAACTTAGCAGTCCGTTCGGTGCCATTTTTGGTGCGTTCGCGCCAATGCGTGACTGACTGGGTTGAAATTCGTGTTTTCCTGTGCCTATGAAGGATCTACTTTGTGACATATCAGCTTTTAGGTACTGGCGTTTGCCTCCTCAAGTCCGCGCTTTGTGTCCGCCGCTTCCACGACCGGAAGAAGACCGGCAGCGATATGACCTCGTCCGTAACCCGACGGCTGCGGTTGTGCTCGGCTTTCCGTTGCATACATTGGTTCGGACGAGAAACAAACGGACTTGTCCTGCCAGCATTAGGCAGCGGCTGTTTCTTGGTGAGCTCCCCAGGGAATCCGTGCTGGAAACGGAGCATGGATTTTTGATTACGTCTCCTCTACTGACGGCATTCATCATGTCGCGGCATCTGACGGATCTTCAGCTCCTTTTGGTATTGGCGGAGATGTGTGGCTTGTTTGCGGTGTGCGCTCTGCCGGCGGCACTTGAGGTGGAGCTTTCGCGTGCAATTGATTCGGGTGCGATTTTGACAACGTTCGGTTGGGTGCGCTGTCCGTCCGAGGGCGGCACCGCCTCAGATTTATGGCGTCGAGGCGCTTTGGTTTTGGGCGGAGGC
>CAJMSL010000036.1 GCA_905216045.1 uncultured bacterium | reverse complement strand
GCGGCTGATCCGGTCCGACCGGGCCGCGCGGCAAGGAGATATATTGCCAGACCGGAGGGGCGCCGTGGGCGGGAATCTGGGCGTACACATTTCCTACACATCCTGGGATTCGACTAACGTTTGCCAGCCGTTAACTACCGCTCGCCGAGCATCTCTTTATATAAGGCAGTCTCATGGTTAAAGCGGATACGTCCCCCTAGCTAAAGCACAGCCAGCATCGAGCAACTCATCGCGTTCTTCCACCGAGAACCCCTCGGCGTAGACGCGCACCACTGGTGCGGTCCCACTAGGACGGACCAGCAGCCACGTGTCATCCTCGAATGCCAAACGCAAGCCATCCATATGACTAACGTTTTGCGGCACCTTGCCACAAATCGACTTGGGGTTTACGCCCGGCAGCAGGGTTCGTAACGTTTCGGCATCTTCGGCCTCAAGGCGTAAATCGCGTCGACCGTAACTCGTCTTACCAAAACTGTCCTCGAGTTGGTCGACCAGAACGCCCAAAGGCGCGTCCGTCTTTGCCATAAGCTCACACAGAATCAGACAGGCGAGGATTCCATCGCGCTCGGGCATATGTGCGGCGATGCCGATACCACCGGCTTCTTCGCCGCCTATGAGGACGCCGCCCTTCTTCATCTCCGCCGCTATATATTTGAAACCGACTGGTTTGACGGTCACGCGGCAGCCAAGCGCCTCGGCAATGCGACGCACGAGCGTCGAGCACGAAAGATTGACGACGACGCGCCCCTCCAAATTACGAAATTGAACCAAGTCGCCCAAAACGAGCGCCATGATCTGATGCGGATGTATATATCTGCCGCGCTCGTCAACCGCGCCGATGCGGTCGGCGTCGCCGTCGGTCACCAGGCCAGCGCAAGCTCCGTCCTCGATAACCGTGCGCTCGCAAGCGTCCACCCACGGCTCAACGGGGTCGGGGCAGATATCTTCTTGGTCAGACGCCTGCCCGGCGTGAATCTCGTGCACCTCAACGCCAAGCTCGCGCAGCAAGTCGGCTAGATAGCCCTGGGCTGCGCCGCCCATGGGATCGACAACCACGCGCAGGTGCGCGGCGCGGATGGCTTCGGCATCGACAAACGATGCCACCGCCTGCATATAGTCAGGAATGATATCCGCGGTGCGATATTGCCCCTCGATCCCCATTGGCTCGGGAGCCATAGTCTCTTCGAGCTCTTCGATGACATCCTGGTTGGCGGTCGAGCCGTCACCCATGCGAATCTTGAGGCACAGATAGCCCTGCGGATGATGGGACCCCGTCACCATGAGCGCGCCGCACGCTTCACCGTCATAAGCCGCCGCCCACGTAAGGGCAGGGGTCGGGACAGGTCGCGAAGCGAGCACGGCGTCTAGCCCGTGCGCTGCTAGCACGCCCGCCGCAAGCTCAGCGAACTCGCGCGCCAGGGGCCGGGTGTCGAACCCTATATATACCGTTTTGCCAGGATTGGTCTTTTGCCACAACTCGCCGACGGCATCGGCGATACGGGCAACGTTATCGGCAGTGAAGTCCTCATCGACGCGAGCGCGCCAACCGTCAGTTCCAAAATGAATTATCGCGCACACGCGCAGACACCTCACAGTGTTTGGATCATGGTACGCATGGGGTATACCCGCAACATGCACTCGGCAACCTGCCGGCACCAGCATTCACCATTTGGGCAAATGCTGCCGAGGACATGCAAGCAATAAAAAAAACCGCCCCGTATGGAGCGGTTTGCCCTTTATATATCGAGCGCCTCGGCCATCGCGGCCGTAGTGATTGCCGTGGTTCCACAGCAACTGCCCACCATTGCGGCACCGGCATGTCTCCATTCGATGCATGCGCGCGCGAAAGCTTCGGGGTTCTCGTGCCATACGGGGCCATCCTGAGTCTGGACCGGATCGCCTACGTTGGGACGCACCGTGACGGGAGTAGTCGCCGATGCAACCATCCTGGGCACCGCCGCGTTCGCGGCCGCAAGCGAACAGCAATTAACACCAACCGAATTTGCGCCGTGTTTTTCGGCGTACAAAACGGCTGCCTCGATGTTGAGGCCATCGCCCAGCAGGTCGCCTTTATCGTCAACGACAAAACTCACCAGAACAGGCATGCCGTCGGCGGCATCTCGGGCGCCGGCAAGCATGGGCTGCAGATTACGGATAGACGTCACCGTCTCGATCAGCAGACCGTCAACACCAGCATTGAGCAAGGCGTGCGCCTGTTCGCGCGCAATGCCGCGGATTTCACGATACTCGACAGAGTCCTCGGCAAACCACTCAATACCGATCGGGCCCATTGAGCCCAGCAGTAGCTGAGGGTGCGCCTGGCGGGCATCGTCGACGGCCCCGCGATTGACCTCCGCCACGGACGGCGCAATCTGGTCGTGCTTGAGGGCATAGCTCGATGCCTGAAAGGTATTGGTAATGAGCACCTGCGCGCCGGCGGCGACATACAAGCGATGGATACGAGAAACGGTCTGCGGCTCTGCCAGATTCCAAAACGCCGGTGGAATGTCGGCGGCATCGTACTCACTCAACAAAACACTGCCCATGGGGCCCTGCGCCAACAAGGTCTCGCTCGACAAGCGGCGCGTAAGTTCCTCGGCACCAAAGCGGTTGTAATAACTCGTATCCATATATATCCCGCTATTCCTCGACGCTGATTCCCTGCTTTTCGAGATAGGCGAGCCAGCGGCTCATCGTGTCCTCGGATAGCGCATGCTCCATCATGCAGGCCTCGGAATCGGCTCGCTCAAATTCGACACCGAGCTCCTGAACCAAAAACGTGCGGATGAGGCGATGACGGTACCAGATAGCCGTGCCAACCTCGCGGCCGCGATCGGTCAGGATCACCTTGCCGTAGTGCGATTGCTCGACAAGCTCGGATGCCTTGAGCGCCGAAACCGCTTTATTGACCGATGCCTTGGAGACGCCAAGGCGCTGCGCGATGTCGACCGATCGCACGCCGTTGGTTTCCCCCTCTTCGCTTTCAATGCGAACCATGCACTCCAAGTAGTCTTCGTTCGCCACCGTCAGATGTAGTTCGCGCGAGCTATTTGTCGTATCCATGATCTTCCGTCCCTTCTGCATTCAATGGCTGATTCTACCCCATCCAAGCGTCGTGGTATGCCGTGGCATACCGTGCTAGAGTTCTTGTTGCACACGACGACCAAGATTGGAGCGGTCTTTATGGAAAACACCACCACGAGCCCCGATGTCCTCGAACGCTTTTTGCGCTACGTCCAGATCAACACGCAGTCCGAGGATGCAAACTGCGACCAGGTACCCTCGAGCGCCGTTCAGTTTGACCTTGCCAACGTGCTGGCTGAAGAGCTGCGCGAGCTTGGTGCGGAAGATGCCCACGTGACCGAGCACGCCTATGTCTGCGCGCATATCCCCGCAAGTGCGGGCGCTGAGGACAAGCCCGCCCTGGGCCTGATCGCCCATCTCGACACCACCGAAGTTGCACCGGGCGCCGGCGTGAAGCCGCACATCGTACACTACGAAGGCGGCGACCTGGTCTGCGGCACGGTTGACGGTAAGCCCGTTGCCATGGGTACCGCCAAGCTTCCCGCCCTGAATGACCTCGCGGGTGAGGACCTGGTCTGCAGCGATGGCACCACGCTGCTGGGCGCGGACGACAAGGCGGGCGTCGCCGAGATCATGTCGCTTGTCGCGCGTATCGCTCAGGACCCTTCTCTGCCCCATCCCGCACTCGGCATTTGCTTCTGCCCTGACGAGGAGATCGGCCACGGAGCCGAGCTGTTGGATATCGATACCTTTGGCTGCAAGTACGCCTACACGGTCGACGGCGGCCCCATCGGCGAGCTGGAGTGGGAGTGCTTTAACGCCGCCGAGGCGACCGTCCGCTTTGAGGGCCAGTCCATCCACCCGGGCGACGCTAAGGGCCGTATGGTCAACGCAGGCAATCTGTTCTGCGACTTCAACGCGTTGCTCCCCTACGTGCAGCGCCCGGAGTATACGGAAGGCTACGAGGGCTTTTATCACCTAGAGGGTGTAGCTGCGACCGTCGATCACGCCACAGCGCGCTATATCGTCCGCGACCATGACGCCGCCAAGTTCCAGCAGAAACTCGACCTTATTGATGCCGCCGCCTCGATGCTCAACCAGCGTCTGGGTGAGGAGCGTGTGACGGTCGAGATTAAGCAGCAGTATCGAAATATGGCCGAGATCGTTCGTGACTATCCCGAGCTTATTGATGTTGCCAAGGAAGCCTACCTTGCCTGCGGCGTTGAGCCCCAAGTGCTGCCGATTCGCGGCGGCACCGACGGCGCGCAGCTGTCGTTCCGCGGTCTGCCCTGCCCCAACCTTTCCACCGGCGGCTATTGCTACCACGGCGTCAACGAGTTCGTCCCGGTCAGTTCGCTCGTCAAGATGACCGATGTGCTCCAGGAGCTCATCGCCCGCTTTGCATAAGCCTGGCTGCACAAGTCCGAAAGACGAATCGCCCCGTCCTCAACCGAGAACGGGGCGATTTTTTGCTGCAACGAGAACAGGTTGACGCACGCCAGCCTCTTAACGCAAGGAGTGTCCCAAACTGCCGGCACATAAGGAACGTCCCCAAGTGCCAAGTGGACTACCCAACTGCAAGTGACGACATCGCTGGTTGAATCAACGTCAGCGAGCGACGTCCAGAGCGAACAAGTTGGCATGAAAAAGGCAGGGCATTGACCTTCTGGTCATGCCCTGCCTTTTGAATGACAAATTGTCGCTCTGGGCGGCGCGCAGCGTCGAGCCGTTACGCGGGCTGGTAAGCCCGCGTAACTCTAATAGTTGGCCTCGTAGCCGTTGCCGTCGCCGGTGGGCTCTTCGTAGTAGTCCGAATCGCTCGAATCGCTTGAGTCATCGGAATCGTCAGAGCTGACCGATGAGGTTGCGGTACCATTTGCGTAGTCGTCAGACGTGTTGTTGTTCAGGTCGCCGATCGTAGAGCTGGAACCGTCGGAAAGGCCCATGGTGTTGGGACCCTTGGGGTCCTTGCCGGCATCGACGCGCTCCATCATTTCCTTGAGCTCGTCCTCGTAGACAAAGACGTAGCTCACACCGTCGATCATGGTGCTGTCGTCGGCGTACGAGGGCAGGTTGGCCGAGTAGATACCGTCGACATCCATACCGCGCATGGCGTTGACCGTAGCCACGATATCCTGAACGCTCATATCGGTTACGAGCATATCGGACAGCGAATTAACCAGGCCAAAGATCTTCGTGGCATCGAAGTTATTGAGAATCTGGTTGGCAAGGGCGCCAAGCACCTGACGCTGGTGGCGCATGCGCGTGTAATCGCCGTCGGCATAGGTGTAGCGGCAGCGGGCATAGGTAAGGGCGGTGGCACCGTCCATATGCTGCTGGCCAGCGGTAATCTTAATATCCAGGTGCTCGGGGTCGTCAACATCATCGGTTGCGTTAATGTCGATACCGCCAACCGAATCAATCAGCGCCTGCATACCGTCGAAGCTGACCTCGGCATAGTGGGAAATCTGAACACCGCACAGCTCGTTGACCGCCTCGACCATGGCCTCGGCGCCGCCAACGGTATGGCAGGCGTTGATCTTCATGGTCTCGCCCTTGTACTCGACCTTGGTGTCGCGCGGAACGGAAATGAGCGTCGCCTGCTTTTGCGTGGGGTCGATGCGTGCCAGGATAATCGAGTCGGCACGATACGTATCCTCGCCCGGACGGCCGTCGGTGCCAAGAAGCAGCACGTAGAACGGATCCTTTGCCTCATCGGTGTCAACCAGAACCCGACGCAGATTGTCGGTAATGACATTGGAATCGCCGAGCTTGCCCATAATGGTGGCAAACCACAGGCCGGCAGCGGTAGTGGCACTCAGCAGCACGCCAAGCACGACAATGAGCGCGACGTGACGAATCGTGTGGCTACGACGACGTTGACGAGCGCGCTCGGAATAGCGAGCCACGTTATCGCGACTGTAGATCTTGGCCTGCGCACCAGTTGAGGGTCTTCGGGCGGTGGTATCCGCGAGGGGCTTTTTATTAAACATAGGCAACCTGTATTAGTAGATGACGGGATCGGGGACGGTAGCATGCTCGACATGCGCGCCGAGCGCCTGCAGCTTTTCGACAAACTGCTCGTAGCCGCGCTTGATGTGATGGATGGCCGAAACCTCGGTCGTCCCGTCGGCGATCAAGCCCGCTACGACGAGGGCCGCTCCGCCACGCAGATCGGGCGAGGTAACCTGTGCACCCGAGAAGCCCTTGACGCCATGAATCATGGCATGATGGCTCTCGATACGAATGTCGGCACCCATGCGCACCAGCTCAGAGGCAAACATAAAGCGATTCTCGAAGATATTTTCGGTAATAACGGAACTGCCGTCGGCAAGGGCGGAGAGCACCATAATCTGCGCCTGCATGTCGGTCGGGAAACCGGGGAACGGAAGCGTCTGGATGTCGACCGGCTTGATACGCTCGGCACGGTTCACATGGACGCCATCCTCGACGCGCTCGCAGTCGATACCCATGAGCTCCATCTTCTTGAGCACCATGCCCAAGTGAATGGGGCAAAAGCCCGTGACATCGACACCGCGATCGTCGGCCATCAACGCACCGGCAACGATAAAGGTACCGGCCTCGATGCGGTCGCCCACCACGCGATGGGTAACGGGATGGAGCTCTTCCACGCCTTCGATAGTCACGACGGGCGTACCGGCGCCTACAATCTTGGCGCCCATCTCGTTGAGCATGTTGGCGAGATCGACAATCTCGGGCTCGCGGGCGGCATTGTCGATAACCGTGGTGCCCTGTGCGCGCACAGAGGCCATGATGAGGTTCTCGGTCGCACCGACGCTGGCGAACTCGAGCGTGACGGTGGTACCGCGCAGACCTTGGGGCGCATTAGCGTTGATGTAGCCGTGGGCGGTATCGAACTCAACGCCCAGGGCCTCAAGACCAAGAATGTGCATATCGATCTTGCGAGCACCCAGGTTGCAGCCGCCCGGCATGGCGATCTTGGCGCGATGGAAGCGACCCAGCAGGGGTCCCATCACGGCTGTGGAAGCACGCATCTTGGCAACGAGCTCGTAGGGGGCCTCCCAAGAATCGACCTGAGAGGTATCAATCTCGAGCGTGTGCTCGTCAAGGACATCGATTGTGGCGCCCATACCCTTGAGCACCTTGCCCATCACGTGGACATCGGAAATATCGGGCACGTTCTGCAGCGTCGTCTTGCCCGGCGCCAGAAGCGTTGCCGCCATGAGTTTGAGCGCGGAGTTCTTGGCGCCCGAAACGGGCACGGAGCCTCCGATGGCGTGGCCACCCTCAACGCGGATAATATCCAAGGTCTACCCTTTCAAAAAGCATGCCCGGGGTGGCTGGGCCATCCCGGGCATGATGTGTTCGCAAATGGTCGAACGCTAAATCGTTTGACTATTGGGCAAGCTTGAGCTTACACCATGCGATTTCATTATAGAGGTAGGCGCGGCGTGCATCATCCTCCGACAAATTACCCAGCTTCTCTTCAAAACCTTGAATATCAGCTTTAAGCTTGTCGGCATCGACGGTCGCCAAATCGCAAGCGCGCTCGGCGAGAACGGTCACGACATCGTCCGCAACCTGGGCATAGCCGCCGGCCACGGCAAACGTGTGGTCGACAGTGCCCATGGCCTTATCGGAAACGCGAACGTAACCGCGGTCGATCGTGCAGATCTCGCTGGAGTGAGCAGGCAGAACGCCAAACTCGCCATCCGTGGACGGAATCGACACAAACGCAGCGTCGCCCTCATAGGCGCAGCTCACGGGGCACACGATGCGGATACGCATAACCTACTTCTCCCCCATCTTGCGGGCGCGCTCGCGTACGTCCTCAATCGTGGAAGCATAGCGGAAAGCCTGCTCGGGCAGGTCATCGGCCTTGCCGTCGACAATCTCGGCGAAAGAGCGGACGGTATCCTCGACGCGGACGTAGACACCGGGGTTGCCGGTGAACTTCTCGGCGACGTGGAAGGACTGCGAGAGGAACTGCTGAATCTTACGGGCACGGTTGACCGTAAGGCGCTGCTCCTCGGACAGCTCGTCCATACCCAGAATGGCGATGATGTCCTGAAGGTCGGAGTACTCCTGCAGGAGCTCCTGGACCTTGACGGCGACACGGTAGTGCTCCTCGCCAACGATCGAGGGATCGAGAGCGTCGGAGGAAGACGCAAGCGGGTCGATAGCCGGGAACAGGCCGAGCGACGAAATGCTACGCGAAAGAACCGTGGTGGCATCGAGGTGCGTAAACGTCGTGGCAGGCGCCGGGTCGGTCAGGTCGTCTGCGGGGACGTAGACAGCCTGGACGGAGGTAATGGAGCCCGTCTTGGTCGAGGTAATGCGCTCCTGGAGGTCGCCCATCTCGGTTGCCAGCGTGGGCTGGTAACCAACGGCGGACGGCATACGGCCCAGCAGTGCGGAAACCTCGGAACCTGCCTGGGAGAAGCGGAAGATGTTGTCGATGAACAGCAGAACGTCCTGGCCGCGATCACGGAAATACTCAGCGGTGGTAAGGCCGGCCAGACCGATGCGCAGACGCGCTCCGGGCGGCTCGTTCATCTGACCATAGACCAAGCAGGTCTTGTCGATAACGCCAGACTCGCTCATCTCGAGGAACAGGTCGGTGCCCTCGCGGGTACGCTCGCCGACGCCGGTGAACACCGAGGTGCCGCCGTGCTCCTGGGCGAGGTTGTTGATGAGCTCCTGAATCAGAACGGTCTTGCCGACGCCGGCACCGCCGAACAGGCCCGTCTTGCCGCCACGGATGTAGGGCTCGAGCAGGTCAACGGCCTTGATGCCGGTCTCGAAGATCTCGGTCTTGGTGGTGAGCTCGTCGAAACGGGGCGCTGCATGGTGGATGGGGTAGAACTCCTCCACCTCGGGCATGGGCTTGCCGTCGACAGGCTTGCCCATGACGTTCCAAATGCGGCCGAGCGTCTTGGGACCAACGGGCATCTTCATGGGCTCACCGGTATCGGTGGCGATGAGGCCGCGCTGCAGGCCGTCGGTCGAGGACATGGCGACCGTGCGGACGACGCCGCCCGGAAGCTGGCTCTCGACCTCGAGGATCGTGCTCAGATGACCGATCGGGGTCTCGGCCTCGACCGTGAGCGCGTTGTAGATCGGGGGCACCGCGCCGTCAAACTTGACGTCGACGACAGGGCCGATGATTCGCACGATGCGGCCATCACCGGCAGTCGTCTTCTTGGTGGCTTCCTCGACCGCAAGCTTTACGGTGTTATTAGCCATTACTGTTCCTCCAATGCTGAGGCTCCGCCGACGATCTCGTTAATCTCGGTCGTGATCGAAGCCTGGCGCACGCGACTATACGTGCGGGTAAGGGTCGAGATGATCGCGGTAGCGTTTTCCGTCGCGGAGTGCATGGCCTTGCGGCGTGCACCCTGCTCGGCAGCCGCCGAATCGATCAGGGCCTGGTAGATGACCGTCAGGATATAAGACGGTACAAGCTTGCCGAGAACATGCTCGGGAGAGGGCACGAACTCGAACGTGGACGAGATGCGCTTAGGGGCGTCGGTCTCGTTCTTACGCGGACCGTGGGCCATAGCGATCATCTCGGGGTCGAGCGGCAACAGATGCTCGACGCGAAGCTCCTGATCCACGCGGTTCTTGGCGTGGTGGTAGACAAGCTCGACACGGTCAAGCTCACCGGCACGATACGCATCGCAGATATGAGAGGAGATCATGCGGGCCTGATTGAAATCGGGCTCAGAGGAGTTGCCCTCAAAGTGCATGACGACGTTTGCGCGGTCACGGAAATACGTGGCCGGTTTGCGCCCGCACGCGATGATATCGCACTCGATGCCGTCGTTCGCCCAAGAAGCGGCGAGCTTTTCGGCCGTGCGCTCCACCGTCGTATTGAAACCGCCGGCAAGGCCGCGGTCCGAGGCAATAACGACAATCAGGCCATGCTTGACGCTCTCATGCTTCTGCAGCATGGGATCGGTGCCCGAACAGGAGGCGTCGCCGGCGACCGTCAACATGACGTCGGTCAGCGCCTCCTTATAGGGCTCGGCCTGCTTGGAGCGATCGAGGGCACGACGAATCTTGGCCGTAGAGACCATCTCCATCGTGCGCGTGATCTGCTTGGTCGTGGTAACCGAGGAGATTCGCTTCTTAATGTCGCGAAGGTTGGCCATGGGGCTTAGTTCTCCTCTGATCCAGAAACATCCGAATGGTGCTTGGCCATGAACTGCTGCTTGAAGTCGCCGATGACGCGCAAGAGCTCAGCCTTGGTGTCATCATCGATCTTCTTGGCGCGAACCTTGTCGAGCAGCGAACCAAAGCCATTGTCCATGTACTCGATGAGCTCGGCACGGAAAGGCAGCACGTCGGCGATCTCCAGGTCATCCAGGAAGCCCTCGTTGCCAGCGAACAGCGTAACGATCTGCTCGCCAACCTCAAACGGCTTGTAACGCGGCTGCTTCAGGAGCTCGGTCATGCGAGCACCGTGGGTCAGCTGCTTCTGAGTAGCCTCGTCGAGGTCGGAGCCGAACTGCGTAAAGCCAGCGAGCTCCTGATAGGAAGCGAGGTCCAGACGGAGGTTGCCGGCGACCTGCTTCATGGCCTTGGTCTGCGCATCGCCACCGACGCGGGACACGGAGATACCCACGTCGACTGCCGGGCGCTGACCCTGGAAGAAGAGCTCGGACTGCAGGTAGATCTGACCATCGGTAATGGAAATGACGTTGGTCGGAATGTAGGCCGAGACGTCGCCGTCCTGGGTCTCGATGATCGGCAGTGCCGTCATGGAGCCGTAACCGTTCTTCTTGGACATCTTGACGGCACGCTCGAGCAGACGAGAGTGCAGGTAGAAGATGTCGCCAGGATAGGCCTCGCGTCCGGGCGGACGATGCAGCGTCAGCGACATCTGACGGTAGGCCACAGCCTGCTTGGACAGGTCATCGTAGATGACGAGCACGTGGCCGCCGGGGTTGGTCTCGCTGGCGGGCTTGCCGTCCTCGCCGTTGTACATAAAGAACTCGCCAATAGCGGCACCGGCCATAGGCGCGATGTACTGCATAGGGGCGGAATCGGCAGCGGTGGCCGAAACGATGATGGTGTAGTCGAGCGCACCGTGCTGAGCGAGGGTCTCGCGGATGTTGGCAACCGTGGAGGCCTTCTGGCCGATGGCGACATAGATGCAGACCATGCCCTTGCCGCGCTGGTTGAGGATAGCGTCGATGGCGATGGCGGTCTTACCGGTCTTACGGTCACCGATGATGAGCTCACGCTGACCGCGGCCAATAGGCACCATGGAGTCGATAGCGAGCAGACCGGTCTGAACCGGCTCGCACACCGGGGTACGATCGATGACGCCGGGAGCCTTGAACTCGATGGGGCGACGGTGCGTAGCGACGATGTCGCCCAGGCCGTCGATGGGCTGGCCGAGCGGATTGACGACGCGGCCGAGCATGGCACGGCTCACGGGAATATCCATAACGCGGCCAGTGGTGCGGCACTCGTCGCCTTCCTTGATGGAGTCGACGGCACCGAACAGAACGGCGCCGACCTCGTCACGGTCAAGGTTCTGGGCAAGGCCGAAGACGGTCTCACCGGTATCGGAGCTCTTGAACTCCAGAAGCTCGCCTGCCATGGCGCTCTTGAGGCCGGAGACGCGCGCGATGCCGTCGCCTACCTCGTCGACCGTTGAAACCTCATGCGTATCGACCGTCGCGGAGAGGCTCGTGAGCTGCTCCTGCAGTTTCTTGGCGATATCCTGGGCATTGAGGGTTTCGGACATTAGGCTTCACCTCCGTACGAATTAGCAGAGTTTGCGAGGGTCTCCTGCGCGATGCGCAGCTGCGTCTTGACGGAAATGTCACGACGCTCGCCGCGGGCCTCGAGCACCAGGCCGCCCACGATAGACGGGTCGACCTGCTCGATAAGGAATACCTTGCGGCCGAAGTCCTGCTCGCATTTCTTAGTGATGGTTTGACGCAGCTCGTCGTCGAGCGGGATCGCCGTGGTGACGGTCACGCCCACTACATCCTCGTCTTCCTCGGCAACATACTTAAAGGCAGCTGCCACCTTGGGAAGAAGGTCGAGCTGGTCGCGCTTGGACATGGTGTCGAGCACGGCGATGATCTCGGGGCTGGCAGAAGCCAAGCGCTCGATCATCTCGAGGTCCTCGAACACATGGTTCTCGGCCTTGGCGGCTTCCAAAAGGGAACGCGCGTAGGTCTCGAGCACCTTGTCCTGATAGCGGCTAGTCGGCATTCAGGCTACCTGCTTCCTGGATGTAGCGCTCGATGAGCTTCTTCTGCTCGGCATCGTCCTCGAGTGCCTCGCCCACGATCTTGGTGGCGACGGCAACGGACAGGTCGGCGATGGAGCTCGCGGCACCGGCGTAGATGGACTTGCGCTCGTCCTCGACGGTCGTATGGGCCTTGGCGATGATCTCCTCGGCCTCCTTGTGAGCAGCCTCGATGATACGGGCACGCTCGGACTCGGCGTCCTTACGGGCCTCGAGAACGATGTCGGCAGCCTGACGACGGGCGTCGGTGACGATCGAGTCGGACTCAGCGCGCTTGGCGATAGCCTCCTGCTTGGTCTTCTCGGCCTCGTCGAGGCTCTCCTCGATCTTCTTGCCGCGCTCCTCCATGGTTTTCATGATGCCCGGCAGGGCGACCTTGGCCAGCACGATCCAGATGATCAGGAAGGCGATAAGCGCCGGGATGAACTCCGCCATCTTAGGGATGAGGATGTCCGCACCGGCAGCGCCGTCCTCGGCGAACGCGGAAACCGGCATGAGCAGCGCGGCCGCGGACGCGGAGAGTGCGATCGCGCTCTTCTGGGATGAAAGATTCATACTTGACGCTCCGTGCTATTTAACGATCAGCGCGACAACGAAGCCGATCAGAGCCAGAGCCTCGCCGAAAGCGGAGCCCATGATGAAGACGGTGAACACGCGGCCCTGGACCTCAGGCTGACGGGCCATAGCACCCGTAGCACCCAGAGCAGACAGGCCGATAGCAAGACCAGCGCCGATAACACCGAGACCGTAACCGATAACTCCCACGATTCCTCCTTTGTCGTGCGTGTCTTATTTCACGCAGGATAACCTTTTTATAACTGCCGGGCTCCATGGGTACGGGCACCGGCGGTTTAACGAATTGCCTTACCTTTAAGGCGCGAACGGAAGACTACTCCTCCTCCGCGACCTCCTCTGCCTCAGAGACATACACGGCGGTAAGGACCGTGAAGACGTAAGCCTGGATGGCGCCGACCACAAGCTCGATCGCATAGATCAGGATGAGGATGGCAAGCCAGGCCAGCGAAGGCAGGGCGCCGACGGCGTGGGCCGCGGAAACCTGCTGAAGCAGCGGCTGCATGAACATGCTCGCCATGATGGCGAACGAGCCCATGACCACGTGTCCTGCGAACATGTTGCAGAACAGACGGACGGCGAGCGTGATGAGGCGCAGGAAGGTCGAGAAAAGCTCGACGACCCACACGAGCACGTTCATCGGGAAGCTCACGCCCTGCGGGGCGAGGCTCTTGATGTAGCCGATCACGCCGTGAGCCTTGCATCCGTAGTAGATGAAATACACGAAGGCGAAGATGGCGAGCGCGGCGGTGGAGCCGATTGCACCGGTGCCGGGCTTCATTCCCGGGATCAGGCCGATCATGTTATTGATCAGGATGAACAGGAAAAGCGAGCACAGGAACGGGAAGTGCTTCTTCCAGTTCTCACCCACGACGCCCTTGCCGATATCGTTCTCGACGTACTCGATGATGTACTCGAAACCGTTGACGAAGAAGCCCTTGGGAACCAGGGTCTGCTTCTTCTTGAACACGGCCAGGACGATCAGGAGCACGATCGTGGAGACGATCAGCCAAAACGAGTACTGCGTGATGCCGCAGCTCAGATCGCCCACGACAGGGGTGGAGCTGAACTCGCTGACCAGATGATTAATCTCATCAGGCAGCTTTTCAAAAATTTCCACGACTTACCTTTCGACCTCATGAGGATCTCGCAGCGCCTTGGCGACGCGAACCGTGCAGGCGGCCATAAAGGCCACGAAGCCGATCGCCTCGCCCAGGAGGAACATGCGAAATGCCTCTCCGAACAACACAAACACAACCAAGGTAAAGACGAGCAGGGCGATTGCCGAAACCGCCAGACTCACCATACCCTTGAGCATGTCCGCATTCTGCTTATCGTCAAGAACCGGCTTGAGCGTAAAGACAAAGGGAAGGAAGGCAATTGCGCCCGCGATGGCGCCTGCAACGATAGCGAGCAGATCGGCTATCTGAAACACTGGCGTCCTCACTTTCCTTTTTAACGCCTTACAGAACAGTTCCCGCCAAACATTGGTGACTATTGTACGAGCCAATCGTTAAAGTACAACCGAAAAAGCATCGGTTAATACGCACCTGTTCGTTTTCTTAAGACCTTCTTTATGCCGCAGGTACGGTAATACGTTTTTCTCGAACCCTGCAGGGCAAAACGTCCGTTAACAGGAGTGCGCGTGGACGTCTTTTGCTCGCCCGCGCGCACCATTTCTTCGTATTTTCGACGTTAGCCGGTATGGCCCAGAGATTACAGCGTGCCGTAGATGCGGTCGCCGGCGTCGCCCAGGCCGGGAACGATGTAGGCGGCCTCGTTGAGATGGTCGTCGATGGCGCACGTATAAATATGTACGTCGGGGTCCTTTTCGGTCAGTGACTTGAGGCCCTCGGGCGCGGCGACGATGCACAGCATGCGGATATCCTTGACACCGCGCTCGCGCAGGTAGCTGATGGCCATCTCGGCCGAACCGCCCGTGGCGAGCATGGGGTCGACAACCAGGAAGATGCGCTGGTCGATATCTTTGGGCATCTTGCAGTAATTCTCATGCGGCTCGTGGGTGACCTCGTCGCGCTCCAT
>CAJMSL010000035.1 GCA_905216045.1 uncultured bacterium | reverse complement strand
AGATCGAGCCATCGAACACGTTTTGAAACTTTGCTGCGGCGCGCGGGATGTCGGCGCGAGACTTTATCATAGGGTGACAAACAACGATGAGGAGCACATGCCTATGACAGACGAGCTGGACCCCCAGACTCAACAGCATATTGATCATTCCGCAGACGCCGTCGACGACTGCGATACTCCTACCTGCGTCGACGCCTCCACCGATGCGCCCGCCACCGCAGATGTGCCCGCTGCCGCAGATGTGCACGCCGATGCGGATAAAGCAACAGACACAGACGATACTGTCGAGCACGACGAAAGCGAGCAGCCGGAGCCGAGCGATGCCGAACCCGACACAGCCCCCGCGCCACAGGCGGCAGGCCCCATCGAGGTGTCTTCGGAAGAAGAGCTCGATGCCGTCATGGACTCCATGATGGATGCTGTCAAAGCGATGAAAGACGCCGTGGCCGATGCCGATATTGATGCCGAAGAAGAGGAGGCCGCCGAGGCGGCCTCGACCTTTGTGCCCGGCGAGACTCCGGTTGCCGACCAAGGCAGTACCATGCCCTCGTTTCTACAGCTCGAGCATCCCACGATTGGCGCCGATGCGGTCGATCCGCACGCAGCAGGCTTTTCTGTGATCGAGGGCGGTACCGGCAATATCGCCGTGCCGCAGGCTGCCGATGCGGACGCTGCTGACACCGCTCGCCCGACCACCCTGCACTCCCCCGCCGCGAGCCGCGATCTGGGGACCGCTGTCTCGAACACTGCGAACGCCGTGGGCACCTTTATCGCCCAGGGTGCCTCGGCCATGCGCGAGATGAACGCCGCGAAAAAGGCACTTGCCGATGCCCGCGCCCATCTGACCGAACTTGAGCAGCGCATTGCCGATCAGGCCGAGGAACTCGAGACGCGCCAGGATATCGCAGGCCGCTACGACCAGATCGTCGCCGACCAGCGTCAGGCGATCGCCACAGCGCAAAAGACCGCTGCGGCAGCCGAGATTGACCGTGATGCCCACGCCGCCAAAGCGACAGAGCTCAAGGGTCAGTTCGAACAAATGAAGACAGAGGATGACGCGACTGAGCTCCGCCTGAAGGCTGCGCTCGATGCCGTGGAGGCCCGCGAGGCGAGCTCTCGCGATACCGGCAACCGCCTCGTTCGACGTCTTGAGGATTCCAAGCGTATCCGCGACAAGGTGAAGGCCGAGCGAGACGCCGGCATTGCGGCCGCACAACAAACCGTCGACGCCACGCGCGCCCAGCTCGAGACGCTGCGTCATGAGTATGCCGAACTGCAACGCAATCCCTCGGCAAATCCCGCCAACTATACGGTTCGCACCAGCGAGCTCTCGATGCAGATCTCCGACACGGCAGATGCCCTGCGTAAAGCCGAAGAAGATGTCCCGCGCATCACCGCCGACCTTGAGCACTCGCTTGCCGCAGCCGAGCAGGCCGTCGAGCAGGCGCAAGCCCCCATCGCCGACGCCAAGCGAGCCCATCAGGCCGTGACGGCAGAGGCCGCTGCCGCGCGCGACGCGCTGCAGCCCGCAAACACCGCCGCTGCAACGCGCCAGCGCGAACTGCGCGAGAAGATCGCCGCCGAGGACAAGGCACGCCGCGACCAAGAGCAGAGCATAGCCAACGCCCAAGCAGATGCCGCGCATGCGCAGTCGATTATCGAACAGGCGACCGAGGTGCACGACCACCCAGAGATCACCGAGTCGCTTGCAGGATCCTTGGCCCGAGACAAAGCCGAACACGCCGAGACCGAGCGAGAAGTCGCCCAGCTCGAGGCCACCGAGGACGCGGTGCGCGAGCGTACCCGCGACTCACGCATCAAATTCACCGGCGCCATCGTCTGCATCGTCGCCGCAATTCTGGTGATCATCCTAGTCTGGCTGTTCGCAAGCAAGTAAACCAGCCGCCAAAAAACGCTCACCGCAGTTGCGGTGAGATAGTTCCTGTTTAGCCTCAAAAAAGGCCAATTCAAGAACTATCTCACCGCAACTTATTAGATTGATGCAAGGTAGTCATTGGGGACGTTCTTAAACGACTAGTCAAACAAGAACGTCCCCAACGACTAGTCATTTAAGAACGTCCCCAATGACTACATCGATGTTTTGGTACCGACAGCGAAAACCCGCCAGAGCGAGCAAGGTGCCTTGAAGCGAGGCGGCATTGACCTTCTGGTCATGCCGCCGAAGTTGAAAGGCAGATTGCCGCTCTGGCGGGTTTGCAGCGTCGAGTAGTTACGCGGTTCGTAGAACCGCGTAACTAACAAATGAGCATCGCGTCGCCAAAGCTGAAGAAGCGGTAGCGCTCCTCGATGGCGGCGGCGTAGGCATCCATGATCTGGTCGCGGGTGGCAAGCGCGCTCACGAGCATCATGAGCGTGGAGCGCGGCACGTGGAAGTTCGTGATCAGCGCATCGACCACGTGATAGGTCGAGCCGGGCATGAGGTAAAGCTGCGTCGTGGCGTTCTCGCGCACCACGATGTCACCGCGGCCAAGCGTATCGGCCCCGTCCTCGCGGCCTTCAAAATAGCGCGCCGTCACGGCCGGATCGGACACCGGCGCGTCCGCGTCAAACGCGCTCTCGAGCGAGCGCACCGCGGTAGTGCCGACGGCGATCACACGATGACCCTCGGCCTTGGCCTTATGCACGGCGTCGACAACCTCCTGCGACACGTGGTAGCGCTCGGTGTGCATGACGTGCTGCGTAGGGTCGTCCTCCTCCACCAAGCGGAAGGTATCGATGCCCACCTCGAGCTCGACGGCGGCAAACTTGGCACCCTTGGCCTCGATAGCGGCCATGAGCTCGGGGGTAAAGTGCAGACCCGCCGTAGGAGCGGCAGCCGAGTGCTCCTCCTTCATGGCGTAGACGGTCTGGTACTTCTCGGGATCGCCCTCGTAATCGGTAATGTAGGGCGGCAGCGGCACGTGACCGGCAGCGTGGATGGCCTCGTCGAGCGTGCGCGGGTCGCCGGCGGCATTGCAACCGGCCGGCTCAAAACGCACCAGACGACCGCCGCGGCTATCGGTAACAAAGTCGACGACCTCTGCCGTCAGCACCACGGGAGCCCCCTCGGGCGCATGGGCGCCACCGGCGCGATACTCAATCTGAGCACCGGGCTTCAGGCGCTTGCCCGGCTTGACCAGGCACTCCCAGACGTGACCCAGCGGGTCAACATCCTCGCGGCGCTTGAGCAGCAGCGTCTCGACCACGCCGCCCGAGCCCGTCTTGCGGCCAATCAGGCGAGCCGGCATCACGCGCGTCTGGTTGATGACGAGCACGTCGCCTGGCTCGATGTAGTCGATGATGTCGCGGAAGATACGGTGCTCAACGGTACCGCCGTGCTCCAACGGCGTTCCCGCCTCAGAGCCCTTGCGATCCACCACCAGCAGGCGGCAGGAGTCGCGCGGCTCGGCTGGAGCCTGGGCGATCAGTTCCTCAGGAAGGTTGTAGTCAAAATCATCGGTACGCATAGACACGTCGGATACTCCTTATATAGCTAAAGTCCGCTCTACATCCTAGCAGGCTGCCAGCCCAAAAGAACTACTTTTTGGACGCTTTGCGCTCGTCGCGGATGCGGGCGCGGTCCATGGCCGCCTCGACAGCCGAGAAGCGGCAGCCGCAGTAATTCTGCCTGTACATGCCCAGCTCGCGCGAACGGCGTGTCGCCTCGGGGTAATACGGGCGAAAATCGCGAATCACCGGGGTGAGCCCATGTGCCGCCGCCAAGCGCTCAAGCACGTCATAGCAGGTATCGAACAGCTGATACGGCGAGACGGCAAGCGTCGTGCCCACAAACTCAAACCCGCACTCCTGGGCCACGCGGCACGCTTCGGCCAAGCGCAAGGCATAGCACGCGCGACAGCGACGAGGCCGATCGGCGCCCAGCGGTGCCACGCCGGCCTCCCAGCGCTCACGGTCCTCCCCCGCCTCGATAAGCTCGATGTCGCCATCGGCACACCACCGGCGCAGCTCGTCTAGGCGACGCTGCCATTCATCGCGCGGTTGAATATTGGGGTTGGTCCAGCAAATCGTGGGCTCAAACCCCTCCTCGCGCAGCAGGCGAACCGGCTCAAGCGAGCATGGTGCACAGCACGCATGCAGCAACAACGACTTCATCGACATCTCCTCACCCAAAAAAGCGCACGCCAAAGGACGTATCTTCGCAGGCGACAATGCGGCGGTCGCGCAAAATGGTCCGCACGTAATACCAGTCGCCCACACAGCCCGACAAATGCAAGCCGGCCGCCAGGTAGCACAGCAGCGGATAGCCCGAAAACACAAACCCCAGGGTAAACGCTGTCGTCACAACAACCGTCGGCGCCAGGCAAACCGCCATGTACCGCCGGCGCGAATACACAACACCCTCGGCGCAGGCATAGATCATCGCCGTCTCGCGATTCGCCCCAAAGGTCACCTTCGCGCCCGCAGGCGCCAGCAGCTTAAAAAACACACCGTGCACCAGCTCGTGCACGGCGAACGACGCCATTGAGATCGCAGCCAAGCCGACTATCCAGCCCACGACAGCCATCCAGCCACCCGCGTCAGCCGCATCCAGATCCGCAGGCCCGCCCAGCAGCATAAACACCGGCACCAGGCACACGGCAAACACGCCGGCTACGACCATCCCCCACACGAAGCAAGCGTGCAGAAAATCCTCGTCATCAAACGCATGTATGTTGGAAATCTCATTCATAGCATCTTAGGATAGCGCCCCTGCCACGTACCCGTCCGCATGTGCGATAATGTCGAACGATATGCACGAATTGACCACCGCGCCGCCGAGCCTCGCGCCCGGCCGCGCTCTCACCATATGCGAAGGAGTCCCATGGCATCCAAATACTCCATGAACGACCGTCCCAGCTGGCCTCGCCGCGCCATCGTTACCGCCGGCGAGCCCTACGGCAACAAGGGCCTTCACTTTGGCCACGTTGGCGGCGTCTTTGTCCCTGCCGACTTCTTCGCCCGCTTCCTGCGCGACCGCCTGGGCCGCGAGAACGTCATCTTCACCTCGGGCACCGACTGCTACGGCTCGCCCATCATGGAGAGCTACCGCAAGCTCAAGGAGAACGAGGGCTACGACAAGTCCATTAGCGAGTATGTCGAGTCCAATCACTCCCGCCAGGCCGCGACCCTCAACAACTACAACATCAGCTGCGATATCTACGGCGGCTCGGGCCTTGAGCCGGCTGCGCAGATTCACAACGAGGTGACCGCCGAGATTATTAAGCGCCTGCACGAGCAGGGCACCATCTCCAAGCGCTCCACGCTGCAGTTCTACGATGCCAAGGCCGGCACGTTCCTCAACGGCCGCCAGGTGATCGGCCGCTGCCCCATCCAGGGCTGCAAGTCCGAGAAGGCCTATGCCGACGAGTGCGACCTGGGCCACCAGTTTGAGCCCGAGGAGCTCATCGCGCCCAAGAGCCAGCTCACCGGCGAGGTGCCCGAGCTGCGCCCGGTCGACAACCTCTACTTTGACCTGCCGGCCTACCTCGACTTTATGAAGACCTATACCGCCAAGCTCGCCCAGAACCCGCAGGTTCGCTCCGTGGTCTCCAAGACCATGGAGGAGTGGCTGCTACCGGCCCAGCTCTACATCCAGAACAAGTTCCGCGAGGCCTTCGATGCCGTCGAGGACCAGCTTCCTGAGCACACCGTGCTGGAGCCCGAGGGCAACAAGAGCAGCTTTACCGTCACCTTCCCCAGCTGGAAGGAGCGCGACGATGCCCACGCGGTGCTCGCCAACGGCGGCGTGCGCTTCCGCAGCGGCAAGGCGCTCGTGCCCTTCCGCATCACCGGCAACATCGACTGGGGCGTTCCAGTGCCCGAGGTCGATGGCGTCTCCGACGTCACCTGCTGGTGCTGGCCCGAGAGCCTATGGGCGCCCATCAGCTATACGCGTACCGTGCTCGCACGCGATGCCAAGGCCGCCGGCGTGACCGAGGGCGTCGCCGCCCGGGATGCCGCCCTCATGGGCGAGCCCGCCGCCGACTCCACGCAGGTGCCCGCACCCACCTACCAGCACAGCTCGCTCGACTGGCGCGACTGGTGGAGCTCGGACGACGCACAGATCTACCAGTTCATCGGTCAGGACAACATCTATTTCTACTGCATCGCGCAGACCGCCATGTGGGAGGCCCTGGGCTGGGACCTCACGCAGAGCACCGTCAGCGCCTGCTACCACCTGCTCTACATGGGCAAAAAGGCCAGCTCGTCCTCGCAGACGCCTCCCCCGCCGGCAGACGACCTGCTCAACCACTACACCTGCGAGCAGATGCGCGCGCATTGGCTGTCGCTCGGCCTGTCCGAGAAGCCGGTGAGCTTTAGCCCCAAGGCATACGACACGCGCGTGACTGGCAAGGACAAGGACGGCAACGAGGTACGCGCCTGCGACGACAAGCGCGTTATCGACCCGGCCCTTAAGGAGAGTGCGCTGCTGACTGGCGTGTTCAACCGTCTGGCCCGCAGCTGCTTCTACGGCGTCGCCGTCAAGGAAGGCGACGAGAGCCCCTACCACAACGGCTGCATCCCCGCCGGTGCCGCTTCTGACACCGTGGTCGAGGCCGCCCAGCAGGCTGCCCTTGCCTTTGAGCAGGCCATGTACAAGTTCGAGACGCACCGTGCGCTTGCCGTGTGCGACGACTACCTGCGCGCCGCCAACAAGCGCTGGAGCGACGCCTCCAAGGCCGCCAACAAGCTCGAGGGTAACGAGGCAAACGCCGCGATGACGCAGGCCCTCGTCGACGCCTTTACCGAGCTGCGCGTGGCGACCGTCCTGATGCACGGTATTGTGCCGGCCGGCTGCGAGCTCATCTGCGAGTACTTCGACGTCGATCCGGTCGCCTTCTTTAGCTGGAATAACATCTTTGCCTCCACGGACGAGTTCGTGGAGAGCCTGGGCGAGAAGCCCGGCGAGCACCGCGTGAAGCCGCTGCCCCCGCGCTTCGACTTCTTCAGCAAGCACGAGAGCCAGTACTAGGCAACCGCAACGCGCCCGGGAATGATTATTCTGGGACGGGGATTAAAAAATCTTTCCCGGGCGCCGCAAAGTAGTCTTTCTGGGACGGGGATTAAATGATTTTTTAATCCCCGTCCCAGAACAATCATTTAGGTGGAAGGAAAGACGGATGTCCAAGCCGCGTCGTCGTAAGCAGAAAAAGCAGGTTAAGCCCGAGCTCAAGCTCAGGCAGTTTGCTGCTACCGATCTTTCCGACCAGCTTGCCGCCCTTCCCTGCGCCGCCGACCTGCCGCGCTTTATGGTCGACACGGTCGCCGGCGCCTATGCCCCCACCGATGCCGAGCTCATGATCGAGGGCTTCGGCGCCGCGGCCACACGCCCGGTCACGCTGCGCGCCAACACGCTCAAGGCAACCGCCAAGGACATCGCTGCGGCGCTCGATGCCGCCGGCATCGCACACCAATCCGTTACCTGGTATCCGGACGCCTTTATCCTGCCCGAGGCCCAGGTTTCCGATCTGTGGGATCTCGACATCTACCGCGACGGCAAGATCTACCTACAGAGCCTGTCGTCCATGATGCCGCCTTTGGTGTTGGGCGCCCAGGCAGGCGAGGACATCCTGGACATGTGCGCAGCCCCTGGCGGCAAGACGACGCAGATCGCCGCCCTCACCCAGGGCCAGGCGCACCTCACAGCCTGCGAGATGAGCATTCCCCGCGCCGAAAAGCTCGAGTCAAACCTCCATCGCCAGGGTGCCAAAAACGTGCCCGTCATGCGCATCGACGCCCGCGAGCTCGACGAGTTCTTCCGCTTCGACCGCAGCCTGCTCGACGCCCCCTGCACCGGCACGGGCACCGTCATCAGCGGCAACGAGAAAAGCCTGCGCGGCCTGACCGAGCAGTTGCTGAGCAAGTGCGCCCGCTCGCAGCGCGCGCTTCTGGACCGCGCCATGGGAGCCCTCAAGCCGGGCGGCACGCTCGTCTATTCCACTTGTTCGATCATGCCGCAGGAAAACGAAGACGCCCTGCAAGAGGCCCTCGACAAGCATATGGACTGCGAGCTCATCCCCCTCGACGGCACGCCGAGCGAAAGCGAAGCACGCCGCGCCCAGGAAGCCGGCGAGGAGCCGCGTAGCGAGTGCAACGCTCTCACCGAGGCCATCGCCGCCGGCCACGTCTCGTCCGTCGCCAACGGTATGCCCGGCACGCTGACCATTCCGCCTAGCCGCGACTTTGAGGGCTTCTACATTGCCCTGATTCGAAAACGCAGCTAGCGCACGGATCCAAAACTCAACAAGCTATCTCTGTGCGCGTTTGCCCTGCTGGTCGCGATGCTGTTTAAGCATCGCGCGCTCCTTGCGTTCGGCCCTTTTGCCCTTAATGGCCGTGACCACAAAGTAGATGACCGCGGCGGCTACGATTGCGCCCACGCATAGGCCAATCGAGCCCAACATTGCCGAAAATTCCATACCGCGTCACCTCTCTTTTAAACGGGACTTTCAAGATAGCACCTCGATACCCGCCACCACAGCTCCTTCACGTTCGCCGGCCCTTCGGTCTAACGGATGTCGCGGCGGGGAAAAATCAACTCGTCAAACGATTTAGCATTCGCTATTCCGGCTACATCGCGCCGGCCGTCATCACATAGAATCGAGCCTCCATGGATACCCTCAACGATCTAAATGAGCGCGTCGACGCCTTCGTCGGCACCAGCTCCTTCGACACGCCCGCCGCGGCAAACGACCAAGCTCCCATCGATGTGCCCGCCGAGGTTCACGAGGACATCGTTGCCTCGGTCGATTTCTCCGAGGTTGAGCTCGCAGACGAGTTCACCGAGGCCCAGGTAGCCGTGACCCCCAACGGGCTGCTCCCCATGGAGCCGCTGCCCATCGACGGGCGTTTGCGCAAGGCGGCCCTCCGCATGCCCGACGAGATCGAGGAGGCCAGCGGCTTTACGCTCTTCGGCCGCCGCATCAAGTCGCTCATCTACACCACCGACGTAGCTGTCATCCGCAACTCCAATGCCGATGCTGTCTTTGCCGTTTACCCCTTCACGCCGCAGCCGGCCATTACGCAGGCGCTGTTGACCGTCGCCGAGTGCCCGGTCTTTGTAGGCGTAGGCGGCGGCACCACCACCGGCAAGCGCTCCGTGCAGATGGCAGCCGTCTCCGAGATGCAGGGCGCGGCGGGCTGCGTGGTCAACTCCCCCGCCACCGCCGAGATGGTCGAGCACATCACCAACATCGCCGACATCCCTGTCATCGCCACGGTCGTACGTTGCGACGATGATGCGCATGCCAAAGTGCGCGCCGGAGCCAAGATTCTCAACATCGCCGCCGGCAAAAACACACCCCAGGTCCTGCGTGAACTGCGCGAGCACTATCCCAACCTGCCGCTCATCGCGCCGGGCGGCAAGACACCCGAGAGCATCCGTGAGACCATCGCTGCCGGCGCCAACGCCATCATCTGGACGCCGCCTTCGGCCCAGCAGCTACAAACCGACATGATGCAGCGTTATCGCAAGATGAAGGAAGACGCCACACCTGTCATCTCGCGCGACGATGTGCCCATTATCGACCAGGTCGCCGCCGCCGAGGTCAGCCAGGTCGAGAACATGAATCCCGACGTGCCGATTCCCGACGAAGTCATCGAGCGCGTCGCTTCGATCCACGAACGCGTCGAGGAGCATCGCGCCAACCGCGGCCTCAAGCCGTCACTGCACGGCTTCTTCTTCCGCGGAAAGAAACGCTAGCCGCAACAGCAAGGCCCGCCCCACAAACGTGAGGCGGGCCGTTTTCGTTTGAGCAATCACGCAGCGACGTGATGAGCCAAGTTAATCCACGCGCTTGTCGCCCATAAAGAAGAGCGCCACCGTACCAGGTCCGGTATGCGAGCCAATCAGAGTACCGATGTTATTGATCTCAATCTTGCCTTTAAGCTGCGGGACCTGTTCCTCAATCAGCGCCGCAACTGCCTCGGCATCCTCGCGGCACGCCGAGTGCGACATGATGCACTTACCCGAATAATCTGCACCGTCCTGCACGTGTGCCATCATGGTCTTAGCCATCTCGGAAATCGCGCGCTTCTTAGTGCGAATCATCTCACGTGGCGACAGCTTGCCGTCGCAATCGACCGTCATAAGCGGGCAAATCTTAAGCGCCGTGCCGATGATCGCGCTCGCGGCCGAAATGCGACCGCCGCGCAGGTAGCTCGACAGATCGGTCGAGAAGAACCAGTGGTGCAGGTTGAGCTTGTGCTCCTCGATCCAGGCAGCCGTCTCGTCGAGTGAAGCTCCGCTATCGCGCACGTTGGCGGCATATTCCAGCAACAGGCCAAAGCCCGAAGACGCCGCCAGCGAATCGATGACGCGCACCTTGCCGCCCTGGGGATAGCGATCCGCGAGCATCTGCGCCGCAACGCAAGCCGAACCATACGTACCCGAAATACCCGAAGATAGCGTCAGGTGCAGTACATCCTTACCCTCGGCAACAAACGGCTCCCAAAACTCCTCGTACTCACCCACGCTCACCTGAGACGTCTTGGGCATGGCACCCGCGGCAATCTGAGCAAAAAACTCGTCCGGCGTAATCGACTGATACAGATCGTCCGTATAGACAACATCGTCGATCTCGTAATGAAAACACACGACAGGGATATTGCGCGACGCAAAGAACTCACGGGTTCGGTCGGCGGCGGATTCACAGGTCAGGATAAAATCACTCATATGAGGCTCCTTACTCATTGCTGCGCAAATTATCGCACAGTGAGCCTACATACGGTACATATGTCCACTATTTACCAAATCGAAGCAATAATAGCGAACATCTTTACCACCATCGTCTCCACCGGCTCCACGCATAAATATCTGAGAAAACACCTTCCGTCGTCTCCACTCAACCGCCATATCTACCTCAACTAAATCGATTTACCAAACCATTCAGCCGACAATTCAGCCGCTGGCGCAAAATCGAAACAAAAGCGGCGCATACTGATAAACGTTTGACGCTGTTTATCAGTTTTACCAGCTCCATCGGAAGGTGTTTCATGGTCGCATTCGATCGCAATCCGCAAGACTTCAAGTATCTGCGTCTGCTGTCGAGACAGTTTCCCACCGAACAATCCGCGTTTACCGAAATTATCAACCTCTCGGCCATCCTCAACCTACCCAAGGGCACCGAGCATTTTATGAGCGACGTGCATGGCGAGTACGAAGCCTTTATGCACATCCTCAACAACTGCTCGGGCGTCGTGCGCGAACATGTCGACGAGATCTTTGGCGACACGCTCTCCTATGACGAAAAGGGCGAGCTGTGCACGCTCATCTACTACCCGCGCGAGAAGATCGAGCTGGTCCGCAGCCAGCGCGAGGACTCGCCCACCTGGTACAGGACGATGCTTGACCAGCTCATCATGGTCGCCCGCTCGCTTTCGAGCCGCTATACGCGCTCCAAGGTGCGTAAGGCCATCCCACGCGATTACGCCTACATCATCGACGAGCTGCTGCACACGCACCCGGACGAGAATAACTATCGCGTGCGCTATCACGAGCGCATCGTGGAGTCCATCCTGGAGACCGCCAGCGCCGACGACTTTATCGAGTCGCTCGCCTCGCTCATCAAGCGGCTGGCCGTCGACCACCTGCACCTGGTGGGCGACATCTTCGACCGCGGCGGCGGCGCGGCCAAGATTATGGACCGTCTGCTCACCTACCATTCGCTGGACATCCAGTGGGGCAACCACGACCTGCTGTGGATGGGTGCTGCGGCCGGTGAGCCCGCCTGCATCGCCACGGTGTTGCGCAACACCCTACGCTACGACAACTACGAGATCCTGGAGAATGACTACGGTATCTCGCTGCGTGAACTTGTCGCCTTTGCCGATGCCACCTACACCGCCGGTGAGTCCATCACCCCGCTGATCAAGGCCATCAACGTGCTGCTCTTTAAGCTCGAGGGCCAGATTATCCAGCGCCACCCCGAGTTCGATATGACCGACCGCCTGTTACTCGACAAGATCAATCACGACACCGGCACGGTCACGCTCGCCGACGGCAGCGTGTGGCCGCTCACGACCAACGACTTCCCCACCGTCGACCCGGCGGACCCTTATACGCTCACGTCTCAGGAGCAGCACATCATCGACAAGCTCGTGTCCGAGTTTGTCACCGCCGATCACCTGCATCGCCATATCGATTTCCTCTATTCCCACGGCTCGATGTACAAGGTCGCCAACGGCAACCTGCTGTTCCATGGCTGCGTGCCGCTCAACGAAGACGGCACCTTTAGCAGCATGAACTGCCTGGGCACCTGGCACGCCGGGCGCGATTATCTCGATTTTTGCGACCACATCGCCCGCCGCGCGTGGCGCGTGGGCGACCGCGATGCCCTCGACTGGATGTGGTACCTGTGGATTGGCTTCTCTACACCCGCCAGCGGACGCCTGGTGCGTACCTTTGAGCGCGCCTATATCGCCGATAAGAGCACCTGGGTCGAGCCGATGGACCCGTACTTTACGCTTACCAAGTCGCCCTCGGTCTGCGACGACATCATGCGCGAGTTTGGCGTCGCGTCCATGGCATGTTCGCCGACCGGCCACATCATCAACGGCCACACGCCCGTTAAAACCACCAAGGGCGAGCAGCCCATCCGCGCTGAGGGCAAGCTGCTGGTCATCGATGGCGGCTTCTGCCGCGCTTACCATCCCAAGACGGGTATCGCCGGCTATACGCTCATCTCGAGCTCGCGCGGCTGCCGCCTCAAGTCGCACCGGGCCTTTACGACGGTTGCCGAGGCACTCACGCGCAACGTGGACATCGAAAGCGAGACCAATCGTTTTGACCAAGCAGACCGTCGCCGCATGGTGAGCGACACCGATACTGGCGCCAAGATCCGCAGCCAAATCCAGGACCTGCGTCAACTGCTCGATGCATATAGAAACGGTGCTATCGAGGAGCGCGCCTAGCACCACCCGCGGGGATTGGCTAAACTGTGCCAAGTTTGTCATCCCCGCGGCGCTTCGGCGCCAGCTTAAGGCAGGTACCATGCAAAAGCTCCTTGCGCAGATCATGAAATTTGGTGTCGTCGGTGTCATTGCCACGGTTATCGACTTTGGCATTATGAATCTGCTCCACTACGGTCTGGGCCTCAACATCCTAATCGCCAACACCAGCGGCTTTATCATCTCACTCATCTTTAACTACCTCGCAAGCATGAAGTACGTGTTTGCGCACAAGGAAGGCATGAGCCGCCGCCGCGAGTTCATCATCTTTGTCGTGCTGTCCGTAATCGGCTTGGCACTCAACGACGGTATCGTGCTGACACTCAACGCCGGCCTGGGACTCGAGGCCAATATCGCCAAGATCTGCGCCACCGCGCTTGTCATGGTCTACAACTTTGTGACCCGAAAGATCTTCCTGGAGGGCGACGAGACCAAGTAACTCGCAACCTTACAGCCTTACGATGCCCACGGACAATGCGCGCTCAGCACAGTATCGCCCGTGGGCATCGTTCGTTTACGGGCAAATTTTCAACGTTTGCGGATTACCTCTTGAAAATTTGGCGAGTTCGTATAGTTCTTGGCAAAGACCTTACGTTTCCCCTGCAAAAGCTCTAAAGTATCCTCTGCTCGATTCATCAACGCATTGGATGTGATTACGTGCGCAAGGCACTGGCACAACCTCATACCAAGCAGTTCCTCAAGTTTGCCGTCGTGGGTCTTATCTCCTTTGGCATCGACTGGGGCATGCTCATTGCGCTCGTCGAACTGTTCCACCTCGACTTTTTGATGAGCACCACGGTTTCGTTTATCACGTCCGTCGTGGTCAACTACTGGCTCAGCATGAAGTACGTGTTCGACCACCGCGAGGGCATGAGCCGCAAGCGCGAGTTCACGATCTTCACCATCCTGTCGGTGATCGGTCTGGGCCTCAACGACCTGTACATGTTTGTGGGCGTCACGTTTTTGAGCATCGGCTACCAGGCCATGAAGGCCATCGCCACGTTCTTGGTCACCTGGTACAACTACTTCAGCCGCCGCTTCTTCCTCGAGGGCGCACGGTCGTAGTCGATTCACTATTTGCTTGAATGTATAACCGGTTGGAATTCCCGTTCCAACCGGTTTTTTGTTTGCCGTGATCCCAGGCGCCCCAGTCCCATTCGCATGAAAAACGGGCGGCCCGGATGTTTGTCCGAACCGCCCGTCTGGCGCGCTATGTCGAGATCTCTAGCCTGTAACGTAATACCAGACTACGTTGTCGCCGTTTGAGAGAACGTAGTTGCTGCAGGCCGTCATGGGCGTTGTGCCGTTGACGGAGTACATCCAGCCGCTCGTGCCGCCGTACTGTTTCTCGGCCAAACCGCCAATCGCGGAGACATACGTGCCGTACGATGAGCCGCGTGCGTTGACAGAAAGGCCCAGCGCGCACAGGGCATCGTAGACAGTAGCGCCTTCGTTAAAGGTAAAGGTGCCGCCAGAAGACACAGGATTGCCCACAGCGCTCGATGTGACCGAAACCGTCACCGTTACGTAGTTGGACTCCTGCGAGCCGCCCTGTCCGCCCGAGGGAGCGCTTCCGCCATTAGAGCTGGAGGCCCCATCAGACGACTGACCGCCGCCCGAAGAAGCACCGCCAGACATATTGGGAGTAACGCCGGCTCCCGAATTCTGGGCAGCGGATTTATCTCCAGACTTCTTGCCGCCCTGACCATCGGACCTCTTGCTATCCGAGCTTTTATCCGATTCCTTGTCCGAAGACTCAGAATCGTCCTTGCCGTCGTTCGAACCCTTGGACTCGTCTTTTGCATCATTCGAAGATTTGGAATCCTTGGAACTGGCCTCGCCCGAAGTAGTAGTCGAGCCAGACGCCTTGGTGTCCTTGGTGACGACGCTCTCCCCCGTCACGGTCTGAATGATCCAGTCGATGGACCAGGCACCGCTTGTGGAAGGGTGGACGAAACCCAGCGAGACGACGATCAGAATGGTGCAAGCGGCAGTCAGAACGCCAAGGAGCGCCTTGCGACGAGGGGCGGACGCCGCCGAAGCGGCGCCCTTTAATATGAGAAAGCCATTGTCAATAGGCGTGTTTGTTCGAGCCCGGTTTTAAACCGGGCTTTTTCGTTTCCCGTCGG